>JAMJQV010000002.1 GCA_023554435.1 Gemmatimonadota bacterium
TTGAGGAAGTTGTCGCGATTCAGATCCTCGCTGTCCTCGAGGCCGTTGTTGTTCGTGCAGTTCGCGCGCGGGTCGCCGAGGGGCCAGGCCGATGCATTGGTTTCGGTCCGGCATCCGGTGGCCCACAGGCCGGTATCATCCTGGCTCCCCCACACCCCGACGATCGGATCGACTTCCTGGTCCAGGATTCCAAGGCCAGACCGGACGCCGAGTGAGTCAGCGACATACGCGTCCTCGTTGATCGTGCCGATGTCGACGATCAGGGACAGGCTCTCGTCGGTGTTGCCCACCGTGGACGCGTAGAACTCCAGGAACTCGCTGGTGGTGAGGTCGATCCCCGATTGTGAGAGTACGGTGGTGATCGAGAACCAGCCGGGTTCGGTATCCGGCGCGTCCGTTGCGCTGATCCACAGCACCGTCTCCCGAGATCCCGCGTTGAGGACCGTGAGCTGAGGATCGATCTGGTTGACGAGGAGCGAGCCCCGCAGCGTCCCGTTGTCATCCCACTGGGACTGCCAGGCGGCGGTCAGCTGATTGTCGAGACCGGGCACAGCCGGGAGGAAGCCATCGCTGACATCGGCTCGACTCACCAGTGACCCATTGCGCCAGGCGCGGCTGGTCAGGCCCAGGCGGAGTCCCTCACCCACCTCGAAGTCCTCCACCCAGGTCGTGCCGATCCGATTCGTCGTGGGGCTCGACGCGGCGAGTTCTCCAGAGAACCGCACGCGCGACGGCCGGTCTGTCCGGATGCCGGGCAGAGTGTTCACGAAGTTGTCCAGCGCCCGAGAGGGGAAGTCGAAGTTGGTCACCGCTCCCAGGAGGTTCACTCCGCTGGGTTCGAGACCAATCTCCGGTCGCGTGAGGACGGTTCCTTCCTTCTGGAACATCGACACCATGCTGATCGAGCCGTTCTCCCCCAGCGCGTAGTCGCCTGTGAATCCCAGGATACTCTTGGTTCCCACCTGGAAGAGTGGCTTCTGCTCGAAGCGGACCGCCAGCTCAGGATTGTCGGCTCCGGCGAACAGGTCTCCGGGACGTAGAAGGGTGAGCTGCCCGATGTCGTAGTCGATGGTGTAGTCCTGGCCGGAGACGAGGTCCCTGCCGTTCAGCGTCACCCGCTCACTTCCCTGCCGGATGCCGATTGCACCGAGAGAGAAGGAGCTTTGCGCCTCGGAACTCCGTGCGCGGTATTCCAGGTTGAGCCGGTACAGGTAGGCCGTCTGTCGATTCTGATCCAGCTGCTCGTCGTAAATCGCCGAGTTCTTGTCCGATTCCACCAGCGGGAACGGTTGTCCCTGCAGGGCGGGGACCCGGCCGTCCTGGATGGGGGGCGGAGTCTTGAACGGTTCCTGGGCCTTGAACACCAGGTAGACGCCCGTAAGGACATTCGTGCCGGCGAACTCACCGCTCGAGCTCGGACGCCAGATCCGTCCGTCGTCCAGGTTGTCGTCCCGTGGCTGATCGTCGAGGCCGAAGATCTCGAGGAACGAGTACTCGGTCTGATCCGCCGTTCGCACGACGGGCCCCGACTCGACCGGGCCCTGCGACACCACGAGTTTCACGCTACCCCACTCCACGTCGTTCGAACTGGAGATACGGTAGATGTTGTGCATTTCGTAGTCCCAGGTGACGCCCCCGGGGCGGTGCGTCTCGGCATCCTTGAACAGCCGGAGAACCGGCAGCTCGCCGGTTCCGGAGTTGGTCAGGTCCCGGTAGATGTCCTCCGCATTGAAGTCACCGATGGTGTCTCCGCTCGCGGCGATGTACGCCCCCGCCAGGGCCTCGTCGCGTTGAATGCGAGATCGAATGGCGACCCACAGCCCGCTGCGATGGACGATGTATTCCTCGCCCTCCACCAGCGGCCGGTAGAACCCGAGGAACTGAACGCTGTCCGGTACCGCGGGATCGTCTTCGAGGGGAGAGCGCAGGTTCCGTCCCCGGGCCTGGATGACGCCTTCCTGGACATTCTGTTGCTGCCCGCCGCCAGCGACTTCGTGCCGGTAGAGCTTCACGGATGATGACGGACGCAGGTCGGCCGGCACCTCGTTGCCTTCCAGCGCCAGGATGTCGATGTACGGATAACCCTGGATCTGGCGCGGATCGACCAGGAAGAAGTACTGCCCCGTCTGGTACGCGGCATCGTCCAGGGTCGCCTCGAAATCCTGGAGAACCGCGCTCTCTCCGCCCGTCCCTCCGACGTCGAGCGTGATATCCCGGTTGAGCACGTTGCCTTCCTGCTCGGCCAGCACACCTCTGAGGGTCAGGGGGCCCAGCCGGGCGTCCGTACGAAACCCGAAGTTCCCGGCCGGGATACCGCGTGACAGGTACTGGGAGCGAGGCAGCGGCAGCGTGACCTGCCCCACCTCCGCGAATTCGAGAATCTCGCCCGGCTTGCCCTGGTAGTAGACGTTCAGATCGTTGACGGCGTTGAATTCGCGCGTCTGATCGAAGTCGACGTTGACGTGGAACCGCTCGGAAATCGTCCCGCGAACCAGCGCCCGGAGCTGGAATTCGGGTGTGACCGAGGGGAATGCTCCCGCATTGCACTTCTGCCCCACATTGATGGTGCAGGGGTCGAAGCTCTGCCACCGGTTGTTCAGCTGGCCGCTGCCATCCAGCTCCAGCTCGAGATCCGCGTACTGCTCCAGAACATCCGGCAGGATGTCGATCCGCTGTTCCTGCGCCACCTGCTGGACGAGTGAGTCGGTAGCGGCTGTCTGAACTTCCGAGAGGAAGCGGCGACGACTGAACCCGTCGGGGAACTTGTCCACCGACAGTCCGAGCCAGGAGAGTGTGTCGGCGCGCGCCGCCAGAGCCTGGTCCATCCTGGCCCCCTCGCTGGCCAGCCAGGCCCGGGCGCTCGTCCACCGGAATCGGAGCAGTTCCGAGCCGTACACTCTCTCGACCATGTCCAGGCGGGTGACCCAGGGATACGGGAGGGTGGTCATCCCGACCTCCAGGCCAGCCGGCCGTCTCTGTTGGGGGACGGTATCGGCAGCGGCGGGATCGACAGCTACGGAATCCGTGGCGGCCGGGTCGTCTGTCGCGACGTCCACGGCGATCGCCTCGACGGCTGCCGAGTCCGCTGGAGGAACGGTGTCGGAGACAGCCGGGGCCGGTACTCCGCCCACATCCTGTCCGGGAAGGGCCCGGACGCACAGGATCGAGAGCGCGAGCACGGCCAGTGGCGTGGCCACTTTGCGCCGACGCGGCCTCGACGCGCCGGGCCTTCGTCGGAACGAGACGCTGAGCCAGGACATGAACGGCGCAATATAGGGAGGCCAGCCACGCGGCGGAAACTCGATCCCGGGCCCGCGCACCGGCAGGTGGAGAGGCCCCGGTCAGGGCCGTGGGTGCGCGTTGCGGAGCAGCTCGCGCCGGGAGGTCAGAAGATCAGGGTGATTTCAGCCGGGGCCGTTATCGCGCGACCCATGCGGCGGCCGGGCTTGTAGTCCATCTGCATGTAGGTGTCCGTCAGACGTCGATTGAAGCTCGAGTTGGGCGTCCGCGGCCTCAATTCCACCTCCAGCGCACGCCCTTCGGCACTCACGAGAACCCGGATCTGGACCGTCGTTCCCTTGATCTCGTCAGGGGGATCCCATTCGGGAACGATGACGCGTGGCTCCGGCGCCGTAACCCGAAACCGTCCTTCAGCCTCGGTTCCCCCGTCGCCACGCCCCGTGCCGTCAGGACGTCCGGGGCCATCGTCGGGCCCGGGGAACGCGACTCCACTCCTCATGTCCGCGAATCGAGCCTGCAGCTGTGCCTCTGGTGGCATGCGCACCTCGACTTCGGGGGCATCGAGGTCGGGCACTTCGTCGGGCGGTGGAGGGACCACGATCTCGCGGGGCGGCGCCAGGGCGATGGCCTGCATGATTCCGCCGCCGGGCGCGGCTGCCGCGTCCCCCATCCGGAGACCCGCCGCGACCGTCCCGGGGAGAGGCTGCAGATCGGCCTTCCACAGCAGGAATATGAACCCGTGCAGGGCCACCGACATCGCCAGACCGACCAGCGCCGTCCGCCTGTGCCGGCGGGCGTTGTCGCTCGCCGAAGACGGGAAGCGGCCGTCATCGGCTCGGTTCCTGGTCTGGGGTTCGTCCATCTCGCTCGTCCCGCCCACGGATGAGTACGGGTTACCGGGGGGTCACCACGACCCTCGCCCGATCTCGCACCTGTTTCTAACTCTGCGGAGAGCCCCATGTTCCCGCTTGCCGGTCCCGGGACGCGAGAGCAGATTGGCCACCTGTCTTCGGCGACGCGCGGGTCGCGTACGCATCACGGTCTTCCATCCGTTGCAGGGACGTGTCATGCGCAGTGCAAGATCCATCTCCCTGTTCCTCGCGATTCTCAGCACGGCGTGCTGGCGGATCGGGGAACCGACGGAGAGTGCTGCCGTCATTTCGTGGGCCGCATTCCCTGACACGGTGGTAGTGGGCCAGCCGTTCTCGTTCGAGTTCGCGGGACCCGTTTCGCCGGATGCCTGTGGTCGACTGGACACCGCGATCGTTCACATGGAGGCGTCCGCGATCCGGCTCTCGGGAAGCAGGAGCGTGTACGACACGATGTGCGCGGACAGCCCGGTCGCCTTCTACGAGGCCCGGCCACTGCAGGTCGAAGTCGCGGGACGGTACCGCGTGTCGGCTGGCGGACTCGACTTCGGCGAAATCGTGGCCGTGGATTCCGGTCGCTTCTCGCCGATGAAGGCGCGGGGCGAAGGAACGGTCGCAGAAGCCGGAGGGTGCCTTCTATTCGGCCCGGGGTGGGTAGGAAACCAGCGCCCCTTCGTGCTTCGCGATGCGCCTCCCGAGGTCCGCTCCCAGGTAGACACGGGCAGGCGCGTACACGTGGTCGGAGTCCTCGCCGGATTCAGCCTGTGCGGAGCCTTCGGATCGAGGCCGGTGATCGCCGTTGACACCGCCTGGGTCACGGATCGACAAATCGACGACTACTACAGTCAGAACTGACCAGTGGAGGAATCACATGGTCCTCTATGAAGAGGCCGACGTGTCCGGCAGTGCCGTGAACGGGGCCTTCAACAGAAGACTCGCCGGTGAACTGGCCGAGATGCAGGCGCAGGGCGTCTACAAGACCCTCCTGCACATCATGGGCATGCAGGGCGCCGTGGTCGAGCTCGAAGAGTTCGGCGAGACGGTCAACCTGTGCTCGAACAACTACGTCGGCCTGTGCGACGTCCCGGAGGTGGTCGCGGCGGTGCGGGACGGGGCCACCCGGTACGGAGCGGGAACCGCGTCCGTGCGGTTCATCTGTGGAACGTGGGACATCCACCGGGAATTGGAGGACCGTATCGCCGACTTCCTGGAGACCGAGGCCTCGATCACCTACACCTCCTGCTGGAACGCCAACGGCGGCCTCTTCGCTCCCCTGCTTACGGACGAGGATGCTCTGATCAGCGACGAGTTGAACCACGCCTCGATCATCGACGGCATTCGCCTGTGCAAGGCAGAGCGCCACGTCTACAAGCACATGGACATGGACGCACTCGAGGATGCCCTCAAGAAGACGGTGGACAAGCGGCACCGAATGGTGATGACCGACGGTGTGTTCAGCATGGAAGGAGAGATCGCTCCCCTGCCCGTGATCCGGGAACTGTGCGACCGATACGATGCCGTTCTCACCGTCGATGACTCGCACGCGACGGGCGTGCTGGGTGACACGGGTCGAGGCACCCCTGAGCATTTCGGAATGCACGGCGAGATAGACATCATCACGTCGACCCTGGGCAAGGCGCTTGGAGGAATGGCCGGTGGCTTCACGGCAAGCAGTCGGCCGGTGGTGGACACCCTCGTGCAGCGTTCGCGCACGCAGCTGTTCACGAACGCGATTCCACCGCATTCGGCGTGTGGGGCCCTGGCCGCGATCGACTACCTCGAGGCACACCCGGAACGCGTTCAGAAGCTGCGCGACAACACCGACTACTTCCGCCGCAACCTGGTCGGGCTCGGGTTCAACCCGATCGAAGGCGACACGCCGATCGTTCCGGTCGTCATCGGAGAGACCGCCGCCGCCATGCGGATGAGTCGGGAGCTGCTGGACGAGGGCGTGTTCGTCATCGGCTTCGGTTTCCCGGTCGTTCCGAAGGGCGAGGCCCGCATTCGGTGCCAGGTCTCGGCCGCACACGAGCCTGGACACCTCGATCGAGCCCTTGCGGCCCTGGACAAGGTCGGCAAGCGGCTGGGGGTCATCTGATGGCCCGGCACGTGCTCGCCCCGTCGATCCTGGCCGCGGACTACGCCCGGCTTGGAGAGCAGGTCCGTGAGGCCGAGGAAGCCGGCGCCGACTGGTTCCATGTGGACGTGATGGACGGCCATTTCGTGCCGAACCTGTCCATCGGAATCCCGGTCCTGGAGTCGCTGAGAGCGGTTTCTGATTCGTTCATGGACGTTCACCTCATGATCGACAATCCGCAGTCTTTCCTGGAAGCCTTTGCCGCCGCGGGGGCGGACTTGATTACCGTCCACCAGGAAGTGGCGACCCACCTGCACCGCGACATCCACGAAATCCGCCGACTCGGCTGCAAGGTGGGCGTCGCCCTGAACCCCTCGACCCCGCCGGAGACGCTGCGAGAGATGCTGCCCGCCATCGACCTCGTCCTGTGCATGACGGTGAACCCGGGCTTTGGCGGGCAGGCGTTCATTCCCGAGGTCCTCGACAAGGTGAAGCGTGTGCGCCGAATGCAGGCCGAGCTGGGAATCGACTCGCTTCACGTCCAGGTCGACGGTGGGATCGGAAGGTCCAACGCCCGGCAGGCAGCCTCTGCGGGGGCGGACATACTGGTCGCCGGCTCATCCGTGTTTCGTGGCGAGGGAACGATCGCCGAGAACTACGACGCCATTCGTCGCTCTCTCGCCGTGGACGTGTGAGTCACCGGGACCATGTCGGGTCGCGACCTTGTGACGGTGAGAGTTCCTGAACCCCTGCGCGAATTCACGGGTGGGCGTGGTCAGCTCCATTACGACGCCTCTACGGTGGACGCCGTTCTCGAGCAGATACGGCGTACCGAGCCCCTGCTGGCCGGGCGCCTGTTCGAGGATGACGGAAGTGTACGGGGCTTCATCAACGTGTTCGTCGACGGAAGGGACCTCCGTCACCTCGCGGCCGGACGACGCCAGGTGCGGCCGGGCAGCGTCGTCGCGATCGTGCCTTCCGTTGCCGGCGGGTAGGCGCCCGGAGCCCGTTCTCGGTGGTCGACCCGGAAACGCTCAGGTGAAATGAACGAGAACGAAAGGCAGCCGGTGGCTCTGACTCCGGAAGAAACGCTCCGCTACCATCGCCAGATCATCCTCCCCCAGGTAGGGCCCGGGGGACAGGAGCGGCTGAAGAACGCCTCGGTACTTCTCGTGGGCGTCGGAGGATTGGGATCTCCGGCCGCCCTGTACCTGGCGGCCGCCGGAATCGGACGACTGGGAGTGGTCGACGGGGATGTCGTGGAGCTCAGCAATCTGCAGAGGCAGGTGCTGCACGACACGCCGTCCGTCGGGCGCTCCAAGACGGAATCCGCCCACCGGCGCATCGCTCGCATCAACCCCGATGTCGAAGTACACGAGTATCCGGTCCGTCTCACCTCGGACAATGCTCTGAGTACTCTGGAGGGCTGGGACGTCGTGGTGGACGGGAGTGACAACTTCCCCACTCGCTACCTGGTGAACGACGCCTGCGTGCTCCTCGGAATCCCATTCGTGTACGGAGCCATCTTCAGGTTCGAGGGCCAGGCGTCGGTGTTCGCCGCCCCGGGCGGTCCCTGCTACCGCTGCCTGTTCCGCGATCCTCCCCCCCCGGACGCGGTACCGAGTTGCGCCGAGGCGGGCGTGCTGGGAGTGCTGCCGGGCCTGGTCGGGACGATCCAGGCGACAGAGGCGATCAAGCTGGTCCTTGGAATCGGCCAGCCCCTGGTCGGAAGGTTGCTGCTCGTGGACACCCTCCCCATGGAGTTCAGGGAGGTCGAGCTTCGCAGAGATCCCGACTGCGTGGTCTGCGGGGAGGCCCCAACGATCACATCCCTGATCGACTATGAGGAATTCTGCGGCGGAGCGACCGCACCGCTCGCCGCTCCCCTGGAGCGTCCGCGGGTGCCCGAAATCGACGTCGAAGAGTTGCGTTCGCGCCTCGGTTCGGGACGAGCACCCATGATCCTGGACGTGCGAGAGAACCACGAATGGCGCATCAGCAACCTGGGACCCTATGGAGCCCGGTTGCTCCCGCTCGGCCGGCTGCAGGAGATACTCGATGAGCTGGATCCGGAGATCGACCTGGTGATCTACTGCCGGACGGGACACCGCAGCGCCATCGCGGTGAAGCAACTGTCATCCGTCGGATTCGATCGGGCTCTCAACCTGCGCGGCGGGATCAACGAGTGGGCGCGAAGGATCGACCCGTCGCTGCCCACGTATTGAGAGGTTCAAGCGTCCAGACGGACACCCCGCGCATACAGGATGGCGGGAAGCGAGCGCAGATCGGCCAGGACGTCGGCGTCGAGCGCCTCCTCGAGTGACAGCAGGGCGAGCGCCTCACCGGTCTCCGGGTCACGAGCCTGGTGGAACTCCGCGATGTGCACGCCGGCAGCCCCCAGGCGCGTTCCCACTTCGCCCAGTACGCCCGGCAC
>JAMJQV010000020.1 GCA_023554435.1 Gemmatimonadota bacterium
TCCCGCATCGGTCTACCATAGAACGGGTAGAATGAACCCGACCAGGCGAGGAGCCACCACGCCTGCACATCGTCGGGGTAGTCAGCGAGAACCAGACGGCTGAGACGCTCTGCCTCGAGCCCGTTGCCCTGCATGATCTCAGCATTCGCCCGTATCACTCGCTGGATACGAAGGGGCAGATTTTCGCTGTGGCGGACCGCCCGGGCAGCGGCCGCTACCCCCGCCTCCCACTCGGGAATGATCCAGGCGGCGGCGACCCCCCACCCGTACCAGGCGAGGGCAAAGGTGGAATCGATTTCCGTCGCCCTGCGGAACGAGACCACCGCCGAATCGAAGGCGAACCTTCTCCGCTTGGCGACTCCATCGAGGTAGGCCTTGAGTGCGCTGAGCGAGTCGGTCGTGCGCGCAGCAACCGCATGATATTCCCTGTCAGTGCCGATCAGTCCCAGGAGGAGCCTTTTTCCCAGCCGGTCGAGGAGCCTGAAGAACTGGTCCGCCTCACCCTCGACGGACGCCACGGCGCCGATTCCGCTCTGCTCGTCGAGGGTGTAGAGCCGGGCATCGATTCTGAGTCGGTCGCCCAACTCCACGACCTCGGCGGTGACATAATGATGGGATCTCGTCCGCTCTGCGATCTCCCGTGCCCGGTTCCCCCGAAAACCCTCTGACTCGAGGCGGGTTGCGATCGCGGCGACCGTGCGCGGGTGGGCCGTACTCAGGCCACCGACCCCGTCCAGCATCGTGCTGACCAGGCTGGCCAGGGACGCGCCCAGGTACTCGTATTCCTCTCCTCCGCTGTATTCGAAGGGAAGCACCGCAACTCGCAGGGCCGGGTCGACGTCCGCAAGATCGGGTGCCGACGCGTCCGCCTCGACCATATACGCATTGCGCAGCAGGGTGAGGGAGGCGACGAGTGCCACCGCTCCGACGAGAGCGAGAGCCGCGGTGCGCCAGCCCCAGGCCCGTGATTGCGATGCGTTCCCGATCTGCGGATCGAGCGGCTCGTCGCCCCCTTCTCCGCTCCTGACGGCCCTGACCACCTCGGCCTGAGGAGGATCCTCGCGAAGCCAGTCGGCGAGAGCTAGAAGGTCCTTCGGTGGCTCTGCATCCAGGTCTTCTCGCAGGAGACGCGCGTGCTCTTCGGATTCCTGGATCGCGTTGCCCGGATCGCCCGACGACGCCAGGGCCCACATGCGACGGACCACGTAGCGGGAGTTGTAGGGGTCGTACGAGATGAGCCTCTTCCAGTGCCTGGCCGCCGCGACGTAGTCCTTGCTCCCTTCGCATTCGAGAGCCAGTGCCTCCCTCGCTTCGGCCGCGAGATCCTCCAAACGACGGCGCTCGGACTCGGCCCAGTACTCGAAATCGGGGGCGTTGCGGACGGTGAATCCGTCTAGGAATGGCCCAGGATATGCTTCCAGCGCCGCCTCGTGATCCCCGCGGTTCGCCAGTGCCTCGAACACCACGGCGTCGCAGGTGACGGCGCGTGCATCCAATCGGAGCGTGTCCCCTTCTGAGATCAGGGAATCGGCCCCGAGAGCCTTCCTGAGTTGGTAGACGGCCTCGGACAGGAGATGACGTCCCCGCTCCGGGTCGACGTCCGGCCATAGGGAGCCGATGAGCTTCTCCCGGCCAACGGCACCATTCGGTGTAGCCGCGAGCAACGCCAGGAGAGCGATGCGCCGGGCCTGCGCAGCCTCGCCCACCACAGGACCCTGGTCAGTCCTAATCGAGGCGCCGCCAAGCAGTTGGAGCGAGACCATCGAATCCCCAGTCAAGAGATTGACGTTCGCCTGAAAATGCCCTGACAGGCGTTCGCCATCGTGGAATTGCGGGGCTTGAGACCCGATCCGCGGACGTCTAGGGGGTGACGAACCGAAAACAGCGGGCGAGTCCTGCAAGAAAACATAGCAGCGCGCTCCCGGGGCCGCGAACGCGCTGCTGCCGGTTCGGCAGGCCCGGCGTGCCCTCCGATTGCCGGGGGCGACACGTCAGGTCTGTCGGGCTGGCCGAAGCGACCCGGCAATCACACAGGAGGTGTTCCATGCGCTGGCGAATCCCAATCGCAGTACTGCTCGTGGCAGGACTGGTCGTAGCCTGCGACCAGGGGCCGACGGAGGCGGCAGACAGTGCGGCCGACGTTCCGACGATCCAGGCAGACAACGGCGCCGTTCGCTGGATTCCCGATCCAGAGTGCGGAGTCTTCGACGGAGACGGGGAGTTCTTCCTCGTCGATTGCAGGAATCAGATCGCTACCTACAGCAACAACGGCAACGCGCAGGTCGTAGTGCAGGCGTCTGGAGTGCCGAACCCCACGGGACAAACGCTCCATTGGGACGCCTACAATCCACCCCAGATCATGCTGGACTGGTTCGGACTTACGGACCCGCCGGCACCTTGCTACGTGTTGGGTCCAGACGGGGGGGCGCTTTTCACTCTGAACTGGAAGGCCAAACTCACGCCCAGCGGACAGGGCAGCTTCGTCTGCCACTACAAGGAGCAGTGGGAGTTCCAGTGGCCGGAGTAGTCTAAGCCTGTTTGAGAGGGAGGTAGTCCCCCGCTCCCAGCACACGCCGCCCTCGGCCAGACGGCGTCGAGGGCGCTGTGCCCGCCCGGTGGTGATGGTCGGGCGGGCACAGTGTCAACGGGATCACCCTAGTTGAGCGGACCCCAGTCCGGAAAGACCGCCTCCAGGTCCACCGTGAGTCTCGTCACGTTCCCTCCCTGGCTGTCCATCACGTAGATGTCCGGGAATCCGCCGTCGCGAGAGCTGGAGAACGCGATGCGCGACCCATCCGGCGACCAATCCGGGTTGGTGTCGTGGAAGTTCGGGTTGTTCGTGAGGTTCGTGATCGGGCCGCCGTTCACGCTCACGATGTAGATGTCTTGGAAGATATTCCCGTCCCGCTCGCTGCTCGTGAACGCGATGGTCTGTCCATCCGGCGACCAGGCCGGCGCGTTATCCCCCACCGCATCGGGAGTGATGTTCGTCAGGCCCGTGCCGTCGACGTTGATGATGAACAGATCGGCCTCCCCCGCGTCGTCCCGTCCGGCGAACACGATCCGGGTGGCATCGGGAGACCAGGCCGGAGTCCAGCTGGGAAAGCTGGTCAGCTTGCGGACGTTCGATCCGTCCGAGTCCATGATCCAAACCGCCGTCGGCCCACCGTCCCGATCGCTCTGGAAAGCGATCTGCGTGCCGTCTGGTGACCAGGCCGGATGCGCGTCCGCCCATTCGCCGGCGGCCAGTGTCGTGGCGCCGGAGCCGTCCGCGTTCATGACGTAGATATCGAGCAAATCTCCAGGTCGGACGTGGTGGAACAGGATCCGCGTGCCGTCGGGCGAGATGTCCGGGTGCTGGCCCGTCAGCGGGGCGAACGTGAGCTGCTCGATCTCCGCGCCCTGGTCCGTCATGACGAAGATATAGGGAGGAGGCGGATCCCCCGGGTTCTCCTCGACCCCCGCGGTGAAGGCGATCCGATCGCCGACGTGCGCCGGGCAGCTCACGTTGAACGTCGTACCGGTCGTGACGGCTGGCTGCACTTCCACTACTCGGGGGTTCTCGCCGCTGACCGAGCAGTGCAGCGGCAGGTCAGTCAGGCCGACGGATCGCTGTCCCACCGGGATATCATCGAACGTCACCGTGGCGTTGACGCCGATGGAGGCGAACTGTTCCCCGACCACGGCGACGAAGTCGTCGGGCGGAATAGCCTGACCGGTCGTAACGGTGGTGACCGCGACGGATCCAGTCGGAAGCGACGAGCAGACAACGGCGAGAGTGACGTCCACGGTCGCGTTGGCGGCCACCTGCACGTTGCGGGACGCTCCGCCCTGGACCGCGCAATTCTCCGCCACGTCGCTGAGCGCTACGACGTGCACGCCTGCCTCCAGCCCCGAATAGGTGGTGCGCTCTCCGGACAGCAGGAGCCTCGGGGACGCTCCGTCAACAGTGACCTCGCACCCGTCAGGGTCCAGATCCGTACCGGCCATGGCGAGGATCACTTGCAGGCCCCCCGTCTCAGCGGGGGCCGTGCTCTCGTCGTCCCCGCACCCGAAACTCAGAACGATCCCGCAGACCGAGGCGAGAAACACACGGCGAATCATGACATACCTCCAGGAGTGTGCGGCGCTACCTTGGGTGGGTCGCGTCGGGGGGAGGACGGGCTCACCGGAGGGATACCTGTACGATGGTCGTTCGAAGAGCTCGGGGCAATTGCCGGCCATCCATTCGCTTTGCCCTGGCGACGCTCGTCGCTACGTTCCGCAGGGTCACTCACCGTCTCAGGAGGTTCCATGACGCTCGAAGTCTTCACCTCGTTTCTCGCATGGTGCACGCTGCTGAACCTGGTGGTCCTGCTGATCTGGTTCTTCTTCATGGTCGCCGGCGGTGGCTGGTTGAGAAGAATGCACGGGAAGTGGTTCCCCCTCTCCGACGCCGAGTTCGCCGCGGTCCATTACAGGATGATCGCCCAATTCAAGCTGCTGTGGATGATCTTCAACCTGACGCCCTACCTCGTCCTGCGGCTGTTCATGTAATGGCAAAGGTCCTCGGAATTGGCGGAATCTTCTTCCGCTCGAAAGACCCCGAGAAGCTCGGCGCATGGTACGCCCGCTGGCTGGGCGTACCCGTCGAGCACCCCTGGGGGGCTTCGTTCCAGCCCGCGGATCTCCCGGGCAAAGCGGTCGGCGTATGGGCACCGTTCAAGCCGGACACGGACTACTTTGCCTCCGACAAGGCCTACATGTTCAACCTCGTGGTAGACGACCTCGACGGTGCGCTCGCACAGGTCCGGGAGGGGGGAGCCGAGGTCGTGGAGAAGATCGAGGAAATGGAGTACGGCCGGTTCGGCTGGTTCTTCGATCCCGAGGGCAACAAGGTCGAGCTGTGGGAGCCGGGCGACTGAGCTGGGGGGCAGAGGTGGTGAGATGAAAACCGCGTGGACAGCAGCGTTGGCGATGACTGGAGTGCTGTCCACCGCCGGCTGTTCCGGGGTCACGTACAGCGAGGACTTCGACCGCGATGTCCGGGTCGCGCCAGCCGCTTCATGGGCGTGGCAGCCCCTGGCCGACGCCCAGGTCGAATCGCTTGCCGGGATCAGTCCCTTCCTGCAGCGCCGGATCGAACGGGCCGTACAGGCCGAGTTGGAAGGCCGCGGCTTCAGCCTCGTTTCGGACACTCTCGCGCACTACCTCGTGTCGGCGTACGCACTCGCGCCTCGCCCCTCCAGCCGGCCCTCGACCGCTCCCTACCTCTCGGAATACGATGTTCGCGGGCCTCCCCCGCGCAGCATGTCCGTGGGCTTCGGCGTTGGATTCGGGTACCCCTACCGGTTTGCGTCTCCATACGGTCTCGGCTGGGGCTACGGATTCTGGCCGGTGCTCGGCTACTGGAACCCGTACTCCTGGTACCTGGGCGCCCGGTGGGGGTGGGGCCGTCCGTACTTCGGCTACCGGAGCTACGGCTGGGATCCGTTCTTCGGATACGGCATCTATTCGATGGGCGGGTACGGGCGACCCGCGGTGATCGACTCGGGCGACCATGAACCGAGTACCCTGGCGATCGACGTGATCGACACGGCCAGCGGAGACCTGGTG
>JAMJQV010000197.1 GCA_023554435.1 Gemmatimonadota bacterium
CTCCTGTTCAGCGCGCCCAAGGCTGCCTCCGCTGCGAACGTGAGACTTCAGACCGGAAGGGTCGGGGCCGAATCGCTCCGACTTCCGGCACGATGCGGTCCGCGGCGGAGGGGAGTCAAGTTGTCGTCGACCGATCCGGCCGGTCCGTCCACGCCTCGATGGCCGCCGGCGTCGCTGCCCACAGCAGGAGCGTCATCAACAGGGCCGAGGTTACGCACCACATGCACGTGGCCCCGATCACGAACGGTTCGAGCACCGTGAGGTAGATCGAGAAGAGCGTCCCGACGAGCGCCACGAGCCACAGCCCAACGGCGACCACGGCACTCGCGGCGGGCGACCCCCTCCCTCGCAGCATCCACCCGAGTCCCAGGGCCGCATAGCCGTACACGCCGAGAATGCCGATCGGGATCAGTCCGAACAGGCGCGCGTAGGGGCTCTGCTGCACCGTGTTGCAATCGCCCACCGGACCGCAGATGGCCTCGCTCTGGGTTACCTCCACGAAGCTCAGGTACGCCGCGACACCGAGACCGGCCAGGATGATCACAGCCACGACCCAGCCCGGCCAGCGAGGCAGCGAGGAACGCCTCGCGAAAGCTCTCAGCACGACCACCACCGAGATCAGCATTCCGACCAGTACGATCACGGCGATCAAATTCCCTGCCGGATCCTGTCCGAACTTCTGCCACGGACTCAACCGCATGGTGCGGGACTCCGCTCCGGCCAGGTCCATGATGGCGCCCCGCGGATCGACCGCGGGCGCGGCGAGCGTCGTCTCGGCCTCGACGATCTCGGGGGCGGTCACCAGGTCGGGGGCGGACTCCGGGGCGGCCACCTCCACCTGCCCCGGCTGCTGGACGATCGTCTCGGGGTCGGCGATCTCGGGGGCTGTCTGAGCGACCGGTTCCGGCGCCTCGCCCTGCGGTAGGGGGGTCTCCTGCGCGGCGACTCGCTCATCCCCTGCAACCGGCGGCTCAGCGGCGGGCGGCACCTGCTCCTCGGGAGGTTCGGGAACCTCGACCCCCGAAGCGACCAGCGCAGGAACGAGGCCATCGATGTCGGGCCACGGAATGCCCCCGGAGGCCAGTCCGGCCTCCACGATTCCCGGCAACTGGTCGGGAATGTCGAAAGAGCCGACGAGCACCCTGTCTCCCACTGCCAGCAGGGGGACGCCCAACTGCTCGGGCGGGATTCCGTAGCGTTCTCCCGCGTTCCTGAACAGGCGCTGTCCTTCGAGGGACTGCGTGTTGATCGCGACGATGACGAGTGACTCCCCGAACCGTTCGACGAGCGGCGGAAGCCCTTCCGAAATCACCGTGTGGCAGTGGGGACACGACGGCGAGAAGAAAAGGACCGCTCGGGCCTGCGCGGCTGCCTGCTGAGGGGATTGCGACGCTGCGGCCGGGCCGGCCATGCCAGTGGCGATCACCAGGGCGAGCAACGGGAGGGAGCGAATCATGTGCGGTGCGCCTCGAGGCGTTCTATGGAGTTCGCGCCGGCGGCCGGGAGCCACCGGACAGGGACAGCAAAATACTGTCGTCGGGGTCGTCGGGAACCCCCAGCCTGCACCCGTCCCGGGCTCCAGATCCGTAAGCGCACGATGCTGGCCGGGTGTTGAACAACCGGGAGTGGACTGGTCGTATCAGGGTGGCGTACGTCCGAAGGGAGGGGAACATGAAGCGATCGACGCCCCGTCTGGTTTCGCTGGCGCTCGCCCTTTTCGCGCCCACCCTCCTTATCGCCTGCTCGGACTCCGGGCCCACCGATCCCTCGGACGGCCTCACGGTCTTTGGCGGACCGACGGACCCCGCCCGCGACGGCAGCTACACCGAGGCGATCCGCGCCGAGAATGGAATTGCGTCACTGGAGCCGGTGGTCATCGGGGGCGTGGAGCAGTGGGTACTCATCCGGGGCTACGATGTCACCAACCCGGTGCTGGTCTTCCTCCACGGTGGTCCCGGCAGTCCGGCGATGCCCTATGCCCGCTTCTCGTTCGGCGGATTGGAACGCCACTTCACCGTCGTGACGTGGGACCAACGCGGGTGCGGCAAGTCCTACAGGGCGGCGATCGACCCACAGGCGATCACTCTGGAACGCATGCTCTCGGACACCCGCGAACTGATCCAGATGATGCGAGCGCGGTTCGGTGTGCAGAAGGTGTACTTGATGGGACTCTCCTGGGGTTCGATCCTCGGGACGCTGACCGCGCGGGATCACCCCGAGTTGCTGCACGCCTACATCGGAGTGGGCCAGGTGGTGGACGTGGAACGTAGCATCCCGATCGCACACGCGGCGGCCCTCGCGCGCGCCACTGACCTCGGACGCGACGATGCGATCGCAGCCCTGTCACAGATCCAGGTCGATCCCGTGGACTGGGACCAGGTCGACGAGCTGGGAGAATGGCTGGAAGAGCTGGGAATGGGGGACATACACGACCCGTCTCTGCTGCCCGGTTTCGCTGCCGAGGCGGGGCCTCTGACCGAATACACCGCGGCAAACGAAGCCAGCGAAGACGCCTGGCAGGCGCTCTACGACGCATCGCCTCTGCGCACGGACGAGACCTGGCTCCGCAACCTCGACATGATTGACCAGGTACCGCGCCTGGAGGTGCCGGTGTACTTCATGGCCGGCCGGTATGACTACAAGACGCCCGGCGTGCTCGCGGAGGAGTTCTTGAATGGGCTCGATGCCCCGGAGGGCAAGCGGATGTTCTGGTTCGAAAACTCCGCGCACGTGCCGTTCATCGAGGAACGGTCGCCGTTCCACACGGTCATGATCGACACGATCCTGGCGGAGGTGGGAGGATAGAGGGGAGGGAAGCCATGCGGATTTCATTTGTGGCAGGCTCGTGTCTGCTTCTCGCGGCCTGCGTCAGCACCAGTGTGCAGCAGGTAGACACGACGGCGCGGGCTCCGCGGTCACCGGAGTCGGTGGAAGTGCTCGAAGAGGCTCCGTCACAGGCCTACACGGTGATCGCGACCATTGAGGCCGGCAGCGACCTGGTGTTCGACAGCTTCGACGACATTCGCGAGAAGATGGTCGTCCAGGCGGCCGAGCTCGGTGGTGACGCTCTCATCGTGGGGCCGGATTCCACGGAGACTCGGTTCATCCTTACGGGCACCGCCATGATTCAGTCGGACAGCCGGCGCCTGCTGGGGCAAGTGATCGTCTACGACCGCGGCTGACCGATCCGGCCCGCCGTCGGCTACGGTCGGTGCGGAATAGACGAGGCGGTGCCCGACGCGGTACTCTGCTCCCGTGAGCAAACGCATCCTGTTCGTGATCGACGGCCTCGCCGGAGGAGGTGCCGAGAAGACTCTCCTGCGCCTGGCCCGGT
>JAMJQV010000198.1 GCA_023554435.1 Gemmatimonadota bacterium
GCGCCGGGCCCTCGAGGTTCGCGACCGGGGCTGCCGCTTCCCGGGCTGTGGACTCCGGTTCACCGACGCGCATCACATCAAGCACTGGGCCGACGGAGGCGAGACCAGGCTCAACAACCTGCTTCTACTCTGCAGCCACCATCATCGGCTACTGCACGAGGAGGGCTGGAAGGTCGAGTGGTGGGCCGTTGGACAGGCAGCGTTCATCGATCCGAGGGGGCAGACCCATATGGGACGGCCACGCCAGGCGCCCGAGCTCGAGCCGAACCCGGTCGAAGCCCTCATCGACGAGACCCGCAGCCGCGGAGCCGATCCCGACTTCTACACCGCCGGCGCAAGTTGGAAGGGCGAGGCCGACATCCCCGACGACGTTTACTTCAGAGCGCGGGAAGTCGTGGGCTGAGCGATCAGCTCCTGTCGTGCAGGATCGGCAGGTACGCCGCCCACGGACCGGCGTCTTTGCCGAAGTGCTTGGCCATCACGCGAGCCACCTGGGCGATGTGACCCAGGTCGTGGGTCGCCCATGTCGAGAGCAGCTCTCCTGTGGTCACCAGACCGAGCTCCGGATGCGTACCCTCCGCGTCGAGGTCGATCCCCTCGGCCAGCATCTCTCGAAGCGTGTCCAGGTTCGCGGCGCGGAGCGTTTCAAACTCGTCGAGCAGACCCTCGACCGAGCTTCCCTGACTGGCCTCGAACTGAGCGAATCGGTCGAAGCGCTCGAACTCCGCGCGCCCTTCAGTGAGGATGATCTGCAGTCGAGGAATCCAGTCTGTCCTCTCCCCGTGTATCAGGTGACCGACGATATCGAACGGACTCCAGGACTCTCCGCCCTCCGTGGCGTGGACGAGCTCGGCCGGCAGCCCGGCGAGCATGGCGCGCAGAGTCGCGGGGGTCCGCTCGAGTGTCGCTACAACGGCGTCGACCTGAATCACGCTGATCCCTCCACGATCTCCCGGCGGATCTCCTCGATCGCCGCCAGGAAGATCTTCAGGTCTTCACGCCGCGTCCGGTGATTCGTGATCGCCACCCGGATGCACAACCTCCCGTCGATCTCGGCGCTGCTCGGAACGGCGATCCCCCGTTCCTGAATGCGCATCACGATTTCGCGGTTGAGGTCGTCGCTATCGATCCGAGAGCCGGCCGGCACCTCGGCCTGGAAGCAGACGATGTTCAGCGAAGTCGGCGCGGCCAGGTGAAACGACTCGCTATCCTTGATGCGCCCTGCGAGCCACGTTGCCTGCTCGCAGTTCTTTTCGACCATCGCGCCGAGGCGATCGAGTCCATGCGTGCGCAGGGTTACCCACACCTTGAGCGCCCGGAAGCCGCGGGACAGCTCGGGCCCGAAGTCCGTGAACCACGGATGGCCCGCTCCGGCGCCTCGCTCGAACCGGCTCAGGTAGTTCCGGTCCGCCGAGAACGTGGAGCGGTGGAGCTCCGCATCCCGCACCAGCACGCAGCCCGCGTCATACGGCACGTGCATCCACTTGTGCAGGTCGAACGCCAGGCTGTCGGCCCGCTCGATTCCGGCCAGGCGAGGTCGCAATCTCTCGCTCAGTATCAGCGCGCCGCCGAACGCCGCGTCGACGTGAAACCACAGGCCGTGCCGGGAACAGATGTCGGCGAGTGCCCCGAGGTCGTCGATCGCCCCGGTGGTCACGGAGCCTGCCGTTCCGACCACGCAGAACGGATGCAGGCCCGCCTCACGGTCCGTGGCGATCATCTTCTCGAGAGCATGAGGATTCGCCGGAACGCGGCGCAGCGAGTCCCCTCCCAGTCCCAACAGTTCCAGCGCCTTTCGCACCGACACGTGCGCGCCGTCCGAAGCGTACGCGACCAGTGGTGCTGGAGCCGCCGCGACGCCACCCCTCCGGATCTCTCCCGGGGCCGCGCTCTCCCGGGCCACGGCAAGTCCGATGATCGTCGCCACCGAGGTGCCGCTCACGAGGAGGCCGCTGCTGTCGGCGGGAAAACCGAACAGGTCTGCCAGCCAACGAATCACCTGGCGCTCGACGTGCACCGCCGCGTGATCCCGGCCGCCCACGTTGCAGTTCATGAAGCCGGCGACCAGCTCGGCCAGGGCGCCCTCGACGGTTCCCGTGCCGTGCACCCACCCGAACCAGCGCGGGTGAGTATTCCCGGTAGCGTAGGGGAGGATATCGCGGCGCAGCTCGTCCAGGACTGTGGGAAGATCAGTGGGGAATGACGCGGCCGGCTGCTCCAGCCGCGCTCTTACCTCGGGAGGTACCGGGGTCCACGCCCGCCCCTCGCCCACGGTGGACAACTGATCGATCAGGTCGTCGAGCAGCTCATGTCCGAGCCGCCGGACCTCGGACCAGTCTTCCGGGTCCAGGGTGGAGTCGTGAGGAGTCACGCCCGGCTCAGTTGTACGGGCAGCAGCCGCCAGTTCCGCAGGCCGGGGCGGGATCAGATCCTGACGAACTGCCCGTCATCGGCACCGGAGCACCCATCAGCTTGCGCAGGGGGGCGTCGGCCGGGGTGTCGCCCGCGTCGATTCCTGCCATCTCGCACAGCTCGCCCCACGTCTTCACGGATTCGGACATGCCGTGCCGCACCTCGACGGTGCGATCGTTGGCTTCACAATAGTAGTCGTACAGCGCCATGTTTCAGTTCTCCCTCGTATCTCGTGCAGCGGGCCGGAATCACCCGGCCCGCGTGTGTCCTCACTATCATTATACGCCGCGGGTTCCCCCAGTGTCAGCAGCCCCCGGCCTTCTTCTTCTTCGCACCCCCGCCCATAGGCATGATCGGCGGCGGTGCGGCCACGCTCGAAGTCTGCACGGCCGCGCCGGTGAAATAGGCCGAAATCTGGTTCTGGCGCTCGATGCGCTCTCGCTCTGCGAGCGTGTGACCGGTGGGCTGGGCCGCCGTCCGAACGTCGCTCGCCCACGCGGCATAGCCTCCACGCAGGTAGCGGTATTCCACGTTCTCGGGCCAGGTCCCCGGGATCTCGTTCCAGATCCCGACGTCGTCGTAGATCACGATCTTCGTGCCGGGGGGCACGGAGTTCGCTGTCTCCGTGGCCAAATCGATATCCGTCCCACAGCCACAGGCCCCCGGGATCGACTCGGCC
>JAMJQV010000199.1 GCA_023554435.1 Gemmatimonadota bacterium
CCACGTCTGGCGCAGCGGCGAGCGGCCGGAGGAGGCCCTGCCCCAGGTGCTCAGCCGCGTGCGGCACATTCACATCCGCGACTGCCTCGGCCCCGGCCCCCGGCCGGGCGACCCGCCCATGCAGGCGTGCGGGCGCGGCGAGATCGACCTGATGGGCTACTTCAAGGCCATGGTCGACGCCGACTACGATGGCCCGGTCTGCCTGGAAGTGATCGGCGCGAGGGAAGGCGAGATATGGGTGGAGTTGCCCCGATCGGCCCGCGATGCGGTCGTCCGAGTGGACGGCGAAGCCGCGGTGCGTATCGAGGACGGCCATCTCGTCACCCTGTGGCCGGTGCAGGACTCCCTGCGGGAAGACGTCGTGTTCCGGATCGGAGACTGACCGACCGGACAGGGGCAGAGGGGTGATATGACGGGCCTGCTGGCGCTGGTGGCCGGAATAGGCCTGGCGGTCCAGGCGGCCCCGCAGGGGTCGGTGCGGGGCCAGGTCCGGGAGGCGGCCGGAGAGAAACCGCTGGCCGGGGCCGTCGTTCAGATCGTGGACCTGGATCGTTTGACGATCACGGACGACCGCGGCTACTACCTCCTCGATCAAGTGCCCGCCGGGGAACGACGCATTCGCGCCTCCATCATCGGCCACTCGTCGCTCGAAGTCGTGCTCAGCGTTCCCGAGGACGGCCACCTCGCCGTCGACTTCATTCTCACCATGCAGCCGGTAGAGATGCCGCCTGTGACCGCCGAGGGAGTGCCCGACGCGGCTCGGGACCCGTCGAGCCTGGAGAGTGAAATGGTGCCGGCGACCGGAACGGCCGTCGTGCGCGTGCTGGACGCCTCGCCGGGGGTTTCCGAAACCGGTATCGCGGCGACAGCGATGGCCATGCTGTCCTCGAGTCCGCCGTCCCCGGACAACATCCTCTTCGTTCGAGGATCAGGCACGGCTCTCGACCTCGTGCTGATGGACGGGGCGCCGGTCCATTCCCCTCTGCAACTCGGTGGTCTGCTGGATCCGGGGCTCCCTCCCACCGTGGCGAGTGCCACTCGCTGGCACGGAGGTGCGCCGGCGCGCTTCGACGGTGGACTCTCGGAGGTGTTGAGCCTGGAGAGCTTCGGGAGCCCGGAAGGACCCGCCACGGCAGCGGCCTTCGTCGATCTCGTGTCGGCCGGCGCAATCTTTCGAACGGGAGGCGGTCCAGCACGCGCATCGTTCTCGGCCCGGAGCCTGCATGGAGGAGCTTCGGGAGCCTTCGTGGACGGAGCCTTTCCGCAGCAGTATGCCGACGTGCTGACCCGGCTGGATGTGGGCCTCTCGACCACGGATACGCTGATGGTCACGGGGTTCTGGAACCAGGAGAGCGTGGCCCTGCCGGATTCGCGGTCTTCGGCTGAGGCGCCGGAGTGGGGGAACACCGCCGGATCGATCCGCTATCGCAGCCGCCTGGACCTGGGCATCCTCGAGGCGGGCGTGTCGTCCGGCGAATTCCGCAATCAGCTGCCGATCGGTGCGGCCGACCCCGTACTCGCATCGGGTACCACGAAGCGCACCCGGGTGACCCTGGACATTCTCGGGGATCAGGACCGGGTCCGATACGGATTCGGCATGCACCTGGATCGCCTTGGCCTGTCGACCGTGTTCGCCGAGGGCCCCGCGCAGCAGCGCATCGAGTTCGGGCAAGCCAACTCGGCGGTGGCGCTGGCCGGGTACTTCGACGCCGGTCTCAGGGTGGCGCGAGGGCTGCGTCTTTCCGCTGGCGTTCGGGGGAATCTGTACTCGGGCCGGCTTGGATCCGCGCTATCTCCCCGGGCTCGCCTCGAGTGGAATACCTCGGAGAACTTCCTCATGACGGTTTCCGCCGGGCAGTACCACCAGCTCGTGGTGACTCCGGATACCTCGGGATCGGCATCCGCCGCCCTGCTGGCATCGACGGAGGCGCAGCAACTGGGCGCGGTGTTCACGACCATCTCGCCAGCCGAGGCCTCCCACCTGGTCGTCGGCTTCTCACACTCGGCTTCACCCGGCGAGCAGTTCGCCCTCCAGGGCTACTGGAAGACATCTCGCGGACTTCCCGTCCTCGGGGGTGCCGACTTGCAGAACGCCGGATTCGACCTGTGGCTGACACAACCGGCGGGACGGGTCGTGATCTGGGGCAACTACTCGATGGCGTGGGCGTGGACCGAGCTCGTCGAGGGTGAGCGAACCGACATCTTCTCCGGCAGGCACTACCTGCGAGCTGGTGCCATGGCGGATCTCGGGAGGGGGGTCCGACTCGAGGGAGACATCGCGTATGGGGCTGGTCTCGAGTTCGGCGAAATCCCACGCCCCGGCCCATCGAACCTGTCGGTCGTCCCCGGCGAAACCGGGGGGGACGATACCCTGCGTCCGTCCTTCTCAGCCATACCGGGTCCCGGACCCATTACGATTCCGGCCATTCTCGTGACGGTCCCGGAGGGCCAGTATATCCGTCTCAACCTGCGGGCCACCGTGCGTCTCGACAGCCACCTGTTCGGGCGCAGAACCGCTTTCTACCCGTACGTGCGAGTAGTCAACGCCCTCGATCGAGCCGACGCGATGTTCTACCAGTTCGACCAGGCCACGGATACGGTGCCGAGGGCGTTCGGGGCGGTGCCGATCCTCCCGATCATCGGAGTGGAGTGGCGGATGTAGGTTCGCGCGGGTCGAAGCGGGCTACTCGGGATCGTCCCCCAGCAGGAACGAGACGTCGCTGTCCGGTTCGACTTCCACCGGATCGGCGTGGGAGGCGAACAGGCGACCGCCGCGACTCCCCTGGACCCTGGCCTCGTTTCCATTCACTCTCAGCATGGCCCCCTCCCGGAGCCCTAGAACCCGCTGCGTGTTGAAGTGGTGGAACTCGCCGATCCGCGTCTCGCGGGTCTCTCCCATGTGGGTCGAGCCGGGATCCGGGTCCAGGTAGTGCGGATTGATGTTGAACGGCACGAGTCCGAGGGCGCGGAAACTGCCCGGTTCGACCACGGGCATGTCATTCGTCGTCCCGATCGTGAGTCCCGCCAGGTTCGATCCGGCGCTGGATCCCATGTAGGGCATTCCCTGCAGGGCCCGTTCTCTCAGGGGCTCCACCAGTTCGGCCTCGTACAGGGCCCGCAGCAGCACGAAGGTGTTCCCGCCTCCGACGAACACGCCCTCCGCTTCGTTCACCGCTGCCACCGGGTCGGCGAACTCGTGCAGGCCCGCGAGACCGAGGCCCATATCACCAAAACGAGTCCGCACGAGTTCCGTGTAGCCGTCGTGCGTGATTCCCCCTGGCCGGGCGAAGGGTACGAACAGGACCGTAGCGCCGCCGGGGATAAATGATCGAATGTCGTCCTCTGCGTACTCCAGGAAACGGCTGCCGTGCACGGTGGAGGTGCTGAGCAACAGGATATTGCGCACGTTTCGTCTCCATCCGGTTCGAGTGTGACCTGGTGGCGCGAGGTCCACCTGTCGGTGACCGGAAAGTATCGGCCGCCGAATGTGCTTGCGAGGCGCGCGGCTCTCCCTTCTGTTACGGCCCATGCAGGAGATGGCGGTTTCCCCGCACGACACGACCGAACTGGCCGCGTCATTTCTCCAGGCCGCGATCACGTTCGGACTCGTGATGGTCTGCGGGTACCTGTACGCCCGCTACCGAAAGCCGTACTTCGCGATCTGGGCCCTGGCGTGGTGGCTCTATTCGATTCGCCTGGTCGTGATCATCGCCTTCCTGGTGACGGAGATATGGGGCCTTCTCTACTGGCACCAGGTACTTACGGGCTGGACGGCGCTCGCCTTTCTCTGGTCAGCCCTGGTGTTCTCGCAGCGTCTCGAATGGCGTCGCATCTACTGGGTCCTGGTTCTTTTCCCTCCGCTGTGGTCGTACATCGCGATCTACCGGCTCGACGACTTCTTCCTCGCCGCGGGGCCGGCCGTGGTGTTCCTCAGCCTGGCGACGTTGTGGACCGGAGTGATTCTGTGGAGGCACCACAGACAGATCGGCTCCCTGCCGGCTGCCTTGATGGCCTGGGCGTTCTTCCTCTGGAGTCTGCACCACCTGGACTATCCATTCCTGCGCGCACGCGGAGCGTGGAATCCGTGGGGCTACTACCTGGACATCGTGTTTGAGCTGGCGATCGGCGCGGCGATTCTCCTGCTCGTAGTCGAAGATCAGTACCGGGGCCTGTCGGTTCTCTCGTCCCTGTCAGCGGACCTGCAGAGCGGGCGGGACGAAGACGAAGTCATGAGTGCGCTTCTGGCCCGTCCGCTGACGCTCCCGGGTGTGCGAGGAAGCGCCATGTACCTTCTCTCGGCCGGCACGGTGGTGCGAGGGGTGGGCGTGTGCTCGGCGTGGGAGAAGTCGAGCCCCTCCGGAGCGGCTCGGGAGGCCGTTGGGCGCGTGGTCGCGACGGGGCAACCCGAGGTCATGCGCGGTTGGTCCGAGGTGCTCGCTGGCGAAACGCATCCGTATGTCGCCGCGCTTCCGGTATTTCTGGGAGACGAGGTGAGGGGCGCCCTGCTGGTCGCGGGCAGTGCGCAGGATCCCCTCACGGTCCTCGACAACCGTTTCCTCGTCGCGCTCGGGCACCAGGTGGGTGCGGCCCTGGCGAACGCCGAACTCGTCCAGCGGCTGGAAGATCGAACCGACGACCTGGAGCGACTCGCGGCCCGGATGGTGGAGCAGCACGAAGAGGAGCGCCGCCGGTTGTCCCGCGAGCTGCACGACGAGAGCGCGCAGGTGTTCGCCGCGGTGAAGCTCCAGCTCGGGCTGCTCAGGGAATCGGCCACGCCGCAGCAGGAGCCGGCTCTCGACATGGCGGTTGACCTGGTAGGATCCGGCATCCGCAGTATCCGGGAAGTGGCGCGCGACCTCCGGCCGTCACTTCTCGACGATCTTGGCCTGAGACCCGCACTGCAGGCTCTGGCGCACGACTTCGAAGCCAAGACCGGCATCGAGACGAAGCTGGCGGCTCCAGCCAGTCTGCCCACGCTTTCGCCCGAATCGGAGCTCGCCCTGTTTCGTACCATGCAGGAAGGCCTGTCCAACGTGGCCCGGCATTCGGGCGCCTCGGTCGTGACCGTGACCCTGGCCGAGCGCGACGGCGAGTTGCTGCTGAGCGTGAAGGATGACGGCCAGGGCCTCACGGGCGAGAGCAGCGCCGAGGAACATCTCCGCTCCCGAACAGGGGTCCTTGGAATGCGGGAGCGGGTTGCGCCCCTGGGGGGCACCGTTGAACTGTCGGATCCGGACGATGGGGGGGCGCAGCTGGTGATTCGTCTGCCCGTGGCGCCGCCCGCCGATTCTGAACTGGCGACGGAGGCGACGTCGAGAACGCCCGGCCACCTGGAGAAGCCCGAATGAGTGACGAGAAGATCCGCATACTGCTGGCCGACGATCACGCGCTGGTGCGGGAAGGCATTCGCCGGGTCCTCGAGGAAGACCCCGACTTCGAGGTCGTGGCGGAAG
>JAMJQV010000200.1 GCA_023554435.1 Gemmatimonadota bacterium
GTTGGCGTCGCCGAACGTGAGAGTCGCGGACGCCTGCCCGTTGGCTCCGGTCGTCGCCACGGCCGGATCTACGGCCGCACCCGTCCCGGCGGACTGGGTCACCGTGAACGTCACCTCCAGGCCCGGAACCGGAACTCCACCCGTGCCGACAGCCCTCACGACGAGCGGCTGTCCGGCGGCCTGCCCGGCGAGCCCGACCTGACCGTCTCCCGACACGACGGAAAGCGCGCCGGACGCCGTGGCCTCGACAGAGAACGTGGAAGAAGATCCCGTGACCGACGAGCGTACCTCGTACGTCCCCGCTGCGTCGCCCAGCGTAAACGAGACCGATGCGCGCCCGTCCGTTCCCGTCGCCGTGCTGCTGGAACTCAGGCTCGAGTTCGGACCGGCGGCCGATGCCAGCGACCAGGTCACGGTCGTCCCGCTTACCGGATCCCCGTTCTGATCCTCGACCAATACGGTGAGAGGCGCCGGTAGGGCGACGCCGATGGCGCCGACCTGACCGTCTCCCGACACGATGCTGAGCGTCAGCGTCGTCCCGGGGCCGGGGTCGCTGGGATTGCTATCGCCACAGCCGACGAACGCCGCCGACACCAGGAGGGCCAGGGCGCCTGTGCGCAGTCTCGTCATGGGGTATCCACTCCAAATATCTGTTGGGCGCCGGGCGGTCACCATGGCCCGGATGCACGTAATCGGGTCCCAACCGGGCAATATCGGTGCCGTCGGTCGCCTGCGACGCCGGGCGCCTGAATACACTCACTGTGCGGGCTAGAACACGCGAATCTTCAGGGGGTTCCCGCATCGCCCACACGCTGCGGGCCATCGTCGTCCGTCGCTTTTTGCACGGTCCCAATGCCGACGTCCCGATGACACCCGGGGGGCGCCCGCGGTCACATCAGGACGGCTGTCGCGAGGCCGAGGAGGAGGAAGAAGCCCCACAGATCGGTGAGCGTGGTAACGAAGGGAGAAGAGGCCACGGCGGGGTCCACGCCGATTCGCTCGAGGAAGATCGGGATGAAGGCGCCTGCGAACGAGGCGATCACGAGGCTGCCCCACATCGCGAGGAGAACGACGACGCCGAACATGATTCCGGCGTCGGTGAACAGAAGTCCCAGCACCGCCGCGAGGACTCCGATCACGAGTCCGTTCACCAGCCCGACGACGAGTTCCTTCCAGATCACCCCCAGGCGCTCCCCCACGGTCTCTTCCGAGAGGGCGATACGACGGATCGTGACGGCCAGGGCCTGGGTACCGGCGTTGCCGCCCACGCCAGCGATGACCGGCATGGCCACGGCCAGCAGGGCCATCGCCTCGATGGTGCTCTGGTACACAAACACCACCGATGAGGCTACCACGGCGGTGACCACGCTGAGAATCAGCCAGGGCAGACGGCTCCTGATCGCGTCGCCTGTCGTGCCCCGCACCTCTTCCTCGTCGGACACGGCGGCGAACCGGAAGATATCCTCTGTAGCCTCTGCCTCGACCACGTCGATCACGTCATCGAAGGTGATGCGGCCCACCAGGCGCCCGAGCGCATCGACCACACCGAGCGAAGCGAGGTTGTAGCGGGAAAGGGTCTTCCCGACTTCCTCCTGGTCGGTATCGACGGTGACGACGGCGGGCGGCTCCTCGGTGAGGTCGGCGATCGATACCGCCGGGTCTGCGATGACCAGGTCCCGGAGCGCGACCACTCCTCGGAACGTGCCGTCCGGGTCTACCACGAAGATCGTGTAGAAGTCGAAGTCCTCGTGAGCCTGCCTCCGGATTTCGGCAATCGCCTCACCGGCGGTGAGCTGCGTCGACACGGAGAGCACCTCCCGGGTCATCAGCCCACCGGCTGATTCCTCCGGAAAAGTCAGAAGCTCTTCGATCTCCGCCGCTTCTTCGTCCGGCACGGCCGCCAGGACCCGGGCCTGCTGCTCGGGCTCCAGGTCGCCGATGACGTCGGCGGCATCATCGTCCGCCATTTCGTGGACGATCTCTGCGGTGCGCTCCGGCTCGAGCTGAAGCAGCAGCTCCCCCGGACGTTCGACTTCCTCCATCTCGGCGAGCGCATCCGCCGCCAGGTCCGAGGGCAGGTGCTGAAACAGCGCGAGCCGTTCCTCGTCCTCCAGGTGCTCGACGAGGTCGGCCAGGTCACTCGCGTGCACGCCCTGAAGGGTTTTTCGCAGAACTTCGTACTCGCGGGCCTCGAGAAGACCGAGCACCTGCTCCAGCACCTGTTCCATCTGGTCGGTCTTGTCGCTCATCGGTCGTCCAACGAAGGTTGCGCCCCGGCCGACTCAGGTACGGCCATCCCGGCGGACAGGATCACCTTGAATCCCTCCTCCACCGTCATGTCCAGCCTGTGTACACGGCTGCGCGGGACGAACAGCAGGAAACCCGAAGTCGGATTCGGCACCGTCGGAACGAATACCGCGACCGAGGGCTCCCCGATCACGTCTTCCACCTCGCGGGCCGCATCCGCCGTTTCGAATGCCAGCGTATGAGATCCGGGTGAAGGATACTCGATCACGGCACAGTGCCGGAAGAGCTTCTGGTCACGGGTCAGGACGGCTTCGAACACATGTGAGGAAGCGCTGTAGAGTCTGCGCGCAACCGGCACCCGGTTCGCCACCGAGTTCCAGGCTCGAAGCGCCCGTCTGCCCATCGCCTTCTGCGAAGCCCAGCCTACGACGATCAGGAGCACCAGGAGGGCCACGACCCCCAGTCCGCGAGGCTCGAAGCCGTAGATCTGGGGAAGATGCCGGCCGATGATGGGATCCACCTTCAGGAACAGCCACGAAAGGACCCACACCGTGACGCCGATCGGCGCGATCACGATCAGTCCCGTCACGAGGTATCGTCTGAGACGCTGTCCGATCCGCTGCATGGCGGCTGCCTGCTCTCGTTGCCGGATTCGTGTGCTCTAAGGCTAGCCGCCCACGATGGATCGGAGCAACTCCTCCTGCAGCGTGAACATCGGTGCGGTCTCCCTCCCGGGGCCTTCGGGGTGATCCAGGCCAGCGACGTGAAGAGACCCGTGCACGACCAGCCTCAGGATCTCGTTCTGCTCGATTTCGCCGTGCACGGCAGCGTTTGCAGCAGCGACCTCGGGGGAAATGTAGACATCGCCCATCAGGCTACCGCCCTCACCCAGATCGAACGCGATCACGTCCGTAGACCGGTCGCGTTCGAGATAGTCGCGATTGAGGATGCGGATCTCGGCCACCGGGACAAACGTGTACGACACCTCTCCGTCGCCCTTCCCCTGTGACTCGAACGCGGCCAGCGCGGCCCGTCTCAAGGTCGGTTCGAAGTCCTCGAGGCCGGGCCATTCCCCGAGCCGGTTGAAGTGCAGGTCCAGTGGCATGGCAGACCGCGACGGATCAGGCCGGCGTCGCGCCGGCCCCCGGTCCGTCCTCCTCATCCGCCACCACCGGAGGCTTGGCCACGGCCTGAATCCCCGACGGATACTCGATCCGGCGATGGTACATGCCGATCAGGACTCGCGCGAACTCGGCTTTCGCGATCTCCAGGTCCCGCAACGTAAGTGGGCACTGGTCCAACTGGTTCTCGGCGATTCGGGCGTTGACCAGGTGGTCGATCGTGGCGCGAATCTTGTCCGGCGTCGGGTCCTGGAGAACACGGGTCGCCGATTCGATCGCATCGGCCAGCATGACGACGGCGGTCTCCCGGCTCTGGGGCTTGGGACCCGGGTAGGCGAAGTCGGAAGGGTCAAGATCGAGATCCGGCTCTGTTTCACGCGCCTTGTCCAGGAAGAACGAGATCATCGTCGTGCCGTGGTGCTCCCGGATGAAGTCGTGGATCACACGGGGCAAGCGGTGTTCGGACGCGAGGCGGAGCCCTTCCTTCACATGATCCCTGATGATCGCGGCGCTGCGACGCGGGGGCAGACGGTCGTGCGGGTTCCGGCCGCGCGGCTGGTTCTCTACGAAGAACTGCGGGTTCGCCATCTTGCCGATGTCGTGGTAGTAGACACCGGCCCTCACGAGCAGCGGGTTCGCCCCGATTCCCAGGCATGCGGCCTCGGCCAGGTTCGCCACATTGATGGAGTGAGCGTAGGTGCCGGGCGCCTCGCGGGAGAGTTCGCGGAGCAGCGGGGCGTTGAGGTCGCTCAGCTCCAGGAGCGTCTGATCCGTGCTGACACCCGTCAGCTTCTCGAGGGCCGGGATCAGCGCGGCCACCGCGAGCACCGTGCACAGCGTGGCGCTGACACCCCCCCAGAACAGGGCCTGAAGGATCTCCCGCACCGGCAGCGAGCGGAGAAGAACGATCGCCACGCCGGCCATGAAGTAGGCACCACAGATCAAGGCGATGAGCACCCAGCTGTGGCTGCGTCTGCGTACCCGCCGGATCCCGAGAGCTCCGGCGCCGCCAGCCGCGATCATCTTGAACGGAACGCTAACCGCCGCGAGCGCGAACACCGCCTCACCAAGCAGGACGATCTGCCCCCCGACAACGGCCGCGACCACGGCCACGGCTACGAAAGCAATGAGCCCGTCGTACAGCGCGCCCACCAGGAGAGCGAGCAACGCGATCGGAATGAGCTCCGATGGATACCCGGCCTGCTGAATCAGGCTGGCTGACACCATGACCAGCGCCACCAGCCCCATGACGATCAGGTACGCGCGCACGTCCCGGTAGATCGCCGGCCTGAACATCAGGATCACGGCCGCCAGCAGTGCGATGAGGATCCCCGTGTACAGGATGCTCCCGGCGTCGGCCAGGCGGCGGCTCGTGCTTCCGGCCAGTCCCCTGCTCACCAGTTCGGCGTTGTACGCGCCCAACCGATGCAGGTCACGGCCTCCCACGCGCTCGTGAGCCGTCACTATGCGCTCGCCTTCGAGGATCACGTCCGACACCGTATCGACGGCCGCCCGGGCCTGCTCGCGGGCCGTCCGCGTCGCCAGGTCGTCCGGAAGCAGAGTCGGTTTCCGGAAACGGATCAGCAGTGTCGAGTAGACCTGAAATCCATCGACGGAAACGTCCTGCGGGGCGTAGACGAGCGCGTCCTCGTGGAACCGATTCAGCGTGGTGATGGAGTCCCTCGACACAATCCGGTCCGTCTCGCCGCGTACGCTCACGTATCCCGACTGCCCACCGGAATCCAGCAGCGCCGCCACGCCGTCCGGCAGCAGCGTCCGGAACGCCGTCTCGATCGAACTGCGCAGAGATGCCCTCCGAACCGGATCGGCCAGGTAGTCGAGCTGGGCGTCGGTCACCGTCAGGCCGTTCGATCTGAGAAAGTCGCGCGCGGCCTGGCGATCCGTGGATTCCGGAGTCGATCCGAACACGGAATCGGCTTGCTCGAAAAACCGCCCCACGTTTGCCAGTGCCGTGTCCGCGGCGGCGACGTCCAGGATGTAGACCTGCAGCACTACCCGTTCGGCATCCTCCCGCTCTCGCGCCAACTGGTCCGGGCGCTTCGGCACCGCGAATTCGAACGCGGCGATCACGTCCTCCGTGGCGACCGCGCCCTCCTGAACGTCCACGGTTTCCGGAAGGGTGTGGCTCCGGAACAGGAGTGGAACCGCGACCGCGATCGCCACCACGACGAATACGCGGAAGCCGTGGTGGAACAGCTGGTCGCGCCAGCCTTCGCCAGGCCGTCGGTCGATCGCGCGAGCCGCGTCGCGCCACGTCTCCCGGAACCGGGCCGCACTCATTCGGCCTGCCTGGTTTCGTTGTCGTGATTCGCGTACGCCCGAATGATCTCCTTCACCAGTCGGTGCCTGACGACATCCGATTCGCTCAAGTACACGAAGTCGATCCCGTCTACGGACTTCAGGATCTGCTCGATTTCCAGCAAGCCGGACTCCTGCGCGCGAGGGAGATCGATCTGGGTCTTGTCGCCCGTGATCACCGTCCGCGAGTTCAGACCGAGGCGGGTAAGGAACATCTTCATCTGGGCCGTCGTCGCGTTCTGCGCCTCATCCAGAATCAGGAAGGCATCCGAGAGGGTTCGCCCGCGCATGTAGGCCAGGGGTGCGATCTCGATCGTGCGCTCCTCGATCGCGCGGCGCATCCGATCCGCCGGAAGCATGTCCTCGAGCGCGTCGTACAGCGGCCTCAGGTAGGGATCCACCTTGTCGCGAATGTCTCCGGGAAGGAAGCCCAGCGCCTCGCCCGCCTCCACTGCGGGACGCGTCAGGATGATCCGGCGTACGCGCTTCCGGGCCAGGGCATCGACAGCCATCGCCACGCCCAGATAGGTCTTCCCGGTCCCTGCGGGGCCGATTCCGACCACGATGTCGTTCCTTCGTATTGCAGACAGGTATTCCTTTTGACCCTTAGACTTAGGGCGAATGACCTTACGTGCTCCCGGAAGTGCTACGACCTCCTCATCGGACTCTGGAACCGGAGTCAGCGGCTCCTTCTCAGCCTCGGCGAAGAAGCGCTCCACGTCGGCCAGATCGAAGGAGCGGGTGAGCTGGGCCATGCGGACCATTCTCTGAGCGACCGGCGTGCAGCGCTCCACGGCCTCGACGTCTCCCGAAAGAATCAACTGGTCGTTGCGGAGAATGACCCGGAGGTCGCCCAGTCGGGCCAATGCCTTCAGGTGAACGTCGTTCACGCCCGCCAGGAGCAACTCGTCAGCCCCCTCGGCCGAGAGGCGGTGCTGGATCACCGGTGCATCCAGCGAACGCGAGCTCGCAGCGTCGGAATCACTCATCGGCTGCAACCCGCTTTGCGGCCAGCCGGATGCCCAGGTCCGCCAGCAACTCGTCGTCCACCCCTGAGGGGGCTCCCTCCATCAGTCCCCGGGCGGCCGTCGTCTTCGGAAACGCGATCACGTCCCTGAGCGATGACACGTTCACCATCAGAGCCACGAGTCGATCCAGACCGAGGGCGAAACCTCCATGCGGTGGAACGCCATACCGAAAAGCCTCCAGCAGGAATCCAAACCGGGCGTCCACCTGTTCCGGCGTCATGCCCAACACCTCGAGGATCGCCCTCTGCAGGGCAGGCACGTGGCACCGAATGCTGCCACTGGCCAACTCCGTGCCGTTCAGCACGAGGTCGTACGCACGAGATCGCACGGAAAACGGATCCGCGAGCAGCGCATCGGGGGTCACGTCTACCGGCATGGTAAACGGATGGTGGCTGGCCACAGGAGCCCCGGTCTCGGGGTCGGCCTCGAACAACGGAAAGTCCGTCACCCAGACCCACCTCTCGCCTTCGGCGACGGCCCCCAGCTCTGCACCAAGCTGACGTCGAAGCACGTCGAGGGCGGGAGAGCTCTCGGAATTCGGTCCGGCCACGAGCACGAGGAGGTCACCCGCTGTGAGTCCGAAATCGGATCGGAGGACTGGACCGGTCTCCTCATCGACCGCGCGGGCCGCGGGGCCGGTGAAACCCTCCTCCGTGCACTTCATCCACAGTGCGCCCTTCGCGCCTGCCTCACGTGCCGCGTCGTTGATCGCATCGAGGCGCGAGCGGGACAGTGACGCTCCACCGGGGACGACGAAGCCTCTGGCCCTTCCACCCGCCGCAATCGCCCCGTCCAGGATGCCGAAGCCCCGGCCGCCGAGAACGCCCGAGAAGTCCTCGATTTGCCAGTCGATCCGGAGGTCGGGTTTGTCGGTGCCATACGATTCCGTCGCCTCAGCCCAGGTCATCCGGGGGAACGGCACGGGAATCGTTCGGTCGAGCGTGGAGGAGAACATGTCGACGAGCATGCGCTCGCAGGCGCCGAACACATCGTCCTCGGCGACGAAGGCCATCTCGACGTCGATCTGGGTGAACTCCGGCTGACGGTCCGCCCTCAGGTCCTCGTCGCGCAGGCAACGGGCGATCTGGAAGTACCGATCGAACCCCGCCACCATGAGCAGCTGCTTGTAGAGCTGCGGCGACTGTGGCAGCGCGTAGAACTCACCGTGGTGAATCCGACTCGGAACCAGGTAGTCCCGGGCCCCCTCCGGCGTCCGGCGGGTGAGGAAGGGAGTCTCCACTTCCAGGAAGCCCTGCTGAGACAGCGAGGCGCGGGCCGCATTGGTCGCCAGGTGCCGCACCACGAAGTGCTGCTGCAGCTCAGGCCGTCTCAGGTCGAGTACCCGATGCCGCAGGCGCAATTCCTCGGACGGCAGTTCCTCTTCCGGCGGGACTGCGACCAGGATCGGGAGCGGGTCGGACGAGGCCAGTACCTCCATCTCCCGGACCCGGATCTCGATCTCTCCCGTCGCCATTTCCGGGTTTACGGCTCCCGCGGGCCGCGCTTCCACTTCTCCGCGGATCGAAAGCACGTCTTCGGGATTCAACCTGGCCGCAGCGGCGATGACCTCAGCCGGCGTCCGCTCCGGCTCGAAGGCGAGCTGCACGAGGCCTGTCCGGTCCCGAAGCAGAACGAATTTCACCCCCCCCTGGTCTCGGCGGCGGTGTACCCAGCCGGCCAGCTGCACGGTCTTGCCAGTCCAGCTGGCGTCGATCAGCCCGCAGGCCACGTCTCGATAGCGGGTCGGTCCCGGTTCACCGCGAAAAGTGTCGCGATCCATCGTTCGGCCCGGCTCCACACTTCCCTCTTGACTCAGAGTTCCTCCCGGTTTGTCACTCGCCCAGGCCGCTTCGGCGGCTGGAGCACATTCCACAGTATCATACCCAGCGTCAGCCCGACCGTCGCGCCGGCCACATCGGCGGCCCAGTCGCCGAGACTCGTGACCCGGCCCGGCAGCCACCGCTGATGCACCTCATCGAGCAAGGCGAAGCCAGCCAGGCCCAACAGCCCGACGAGCCACGCCGCGACCCCGCGGCGGCCCATGGCGCACAACGCAGCACCCACCAGCCACCCCAGGACCAGGTAGAGTCCGCCATGTACGAACTTGTCCAACCACAGGGCGGGTGCCCGCGTCACGAGGTCCGCCACGGGGACCGTCGTCGCGACCAGGATCAGTACCGCCCAGGCAGCTACGGACCGCCACGAGCCGGAAGGACCTCTCAAGCCCCGGATTCCAGAATCAGCTGTCGGAACCGGGCAGCGTCCTGCGCCCCGGAGAGCTTAGCCCGGAGCTCCGCGTCACGCAGCGTTCGGCTGATGTGCCCAAGGGTCTTCACGTGGTAGCCGGCGGCTGACGGCGGTCCGACCATCATCACCACCAGTTGTACGGGATTCCCATCGACGGCCTCGAAGTCCACCGGCTCGCGGGTCGTCCCCGCTACGATCTCGAGGCGGCTCAGTCCCGGACACTTGCCGTGCGGCAGCGCGATTCCGGAGCCCACTCCCGTGCTCAAGACCGCCTCCCGCTCGACGACGACCCGGTGGATGTCGTCCAACCGATCGAGGGCGCCAGCCTCGGTGGCCAGGAGGCGACACATCTCCCGGAGGATCCCGGGCTTGTCCAGGGAATCCAGGGGTACCTTGATACGCTCCTCGGTGAGTCGCGAGGAGAGCGTCAGGGACGGGCCTGGAGAACGGGTACTCGTGGCCGAGCTCCGGAGGCGGGGAACGGGCGGAGGCTCCTGTGTGAGCCTCCGATTTCGCGGCGGTTAAGATACCCGGGACCTGAGGGGGCAGCAAGCTAACCCTTGCGCCGCACCAGCCCGATGAAGATCGTCTTTCTCATGTCAGATAACGCGGGCACTGCCGGCCGTCACGAGCTGCTGAACCACCACCCGGATGAGTACGGGGCGATCCTCGGCCCGACGCTCATCGAGTTGCAGCAGCCCGCGTACCGGGCCCGGCAGATCGCTGGCTGGGTGCACGAGCGGTTCGCCGCCGGATTCAACGCGATGACCGATCTCCCGGCAGATCTGCGAACGCTGCTCGACGAGAGGTTCTCGGTTTCACCCCTGGAGATGGCGTTCCAGGCTCGTTCGCGAGACGGGACCGTCAAGCACCTGTGGCGCCTGCGGGACGGAGAGCAGGTGGAGTCCGTCCTGATTCCGTCGAGGGAGCGCGTCACTCTGTGCCTGTCGTCCCAGGCTGGGTGCGCCCTGGCCTGTCGTTTCTGCGCCACCGGTGATTTCGGATTCCGTCGGCAGCTCAGCGCAGCGGAGATCGTCGCGCAGTTTCGGGATGCCGAGCTCGTGTCGCGGCACGTGTTCGGGCGCGGGATCGCCAACGTGGTGTACATGGGAATGGGCGAGCCCATGGCGAACCTCGATGCGGTCCTGGCGTCTCTCTCGATCCTGCACGGCGGGTTTGGTTTCGGGGCCCGACGCATCACCGTCTCCACAGTGGGTCTCGTTCCCGGGATCCGGGCGCTCGCGGCCCGGCCTGAGCCCTTCCGGCTGGCGGTGTCCCTGCATGCCCCGGAGCACTCGTTGCGCCAGATGCTGGTTCCGATTGAGAAGCGGTACCCCATCCCGGACCTGTTCGCGGCCCTGCGGGAGTACCAGGAGGCCAAGGGCCGGCGAATCACGTTCGAGTACACGATGATCGACCGGGTCAACGACTCCGTTGAACTGGCCCACTCCCTGGCGGATCTCCTCCAGGACCTGGACGGATTCGTCAACCTCATACCCTACAATCCCATACCGGGGCGGGACTGGCGTCCAAGTCCTGCGGAACGCATCGAGGCCTTCGTCGGCGCACTCGAATCGAGGGGTGTGGAGGCGGCCGTCCGCCGGCCTCGAGGGAGGGACATCGCGGCAGCCTGCGGGCAGCTGAGGCTCGAGCGCGAAGGAATGGAAGTCGAAGAGCGGGTCGAGGGACTCGACGGAGAATCCTAGCGCAGCTTCTCCAACCGCAGTTTCCAGTCCATGCCGAGGATGATCGTTGCGTCGAGGTACAGGGCCGGTTGGGGCTCTCTGCGAACCTCGTCCACCCCGAGGGCGTCGGCCACGGAACGGGCAGCGCCCGATCGCTCCGACCGGTCGATCACGAGGGTCTCCTCGTACTCGAAGCTCGGAGCGTTCCCGAACGTCTTCACATCGTAGCCTGCATCGCGCAGCGCCTCCGTGATCAGAGCCGCAGCGCCAGGCACGCCGGCCCCGTTCAGCACTTCGACGCTGATCCGATCCGAGAGAGACTCGGGCGAAATGGACGAAGGAAGTCCTTCGAACTCGGGACGCGTTGTCGGAACCGTCAGTTCCTGACCGCGCCATTCCAGGAGGAACGACCCGAGGAGAACGCCGGCCCCGAGCAGCACCAGTACCAGCAGCGCGGTCTGCGCCCGGGCGATCATTCCCTCACCAGCCGATTCCAGAAGTCCACGGAACAACTCATCAGCGGACGGTTCTTGTCGAGCAGTCTGCGAAGTCGCCGACCCACGACGACGGTCAGGACCTCCGCGCTGCCGTCGGGCAGGAGCTCCCTCAGGCGGGCTCTGTTCCCACTGCCGCCGCTGCGGCCGGGCTCCAGGAAATCAGCGAGGATCAGATACTCGCCCAGGGCGTCCAGGTCGGGGTGGCCCACGGGGTGATATCGTATCGCTTCGAGCAGCAAGCGATCTTCGACCCCGTCCGCACCCAATCGGTCGGCGCAGGCCGGCGCGTGAACCACCGGGTCGGGCCAACCCTGTCCCGCGATAGCGTGCAGTTCCGTGAGTGGGGCATCCTTCAGCGCGTCATGCAGCACACCAGCCGCGCGCCAGCGGATTCGCTCGCACTCCGGCAGGTCCAGTCCGGTGGCCCACGTGGAAAGCAGGTCGCCGACCCGAACTCCGTGCTCTCGGCGTCGTGGCCGACACTGGGCCCAGGACGGCAACTCGGCTGCCATGCCCGCTCGCTCGATGACCGGGTGCATTCCCGATGGACTCCATGCTGGTAGAAGTCGACTCTGCCGTCGGGGGTGTGCCCGGCGGGCTACAGATAGATATTCACTCCGGGCGACCCCAACAACGGGGACGGTCGCAAGTGGCGGTGCCGCGACCCTCGAACGATGAACGGAGAAAGGACTCTGCGGTTGGCTATCCGGTTCGATCCGGCTCTCATCACCGGAATCGCCGAGGAGATCCGGGCGCGGTGCGTCGGTCACCGAGTGAAGGGACTCCGCCTGAATCGTCAACGGCGCGAGGCCTGGCTGCTCCTGGTGGATGAAGAGGGAGCAACGGGGTCGATCGGACTGCTCCTGCATCCGACGGCCGGTTTCATCGTCGAGGGTCACGATCTCCCGCTCGGGCCCGGGGGAAGTGACTGGCGAATGGACTTTCGCCGGCTGTTTCTGAGCGGGGTCCACGCTCCAGCCGACGAACGCCTGCTCGTCTTCGACCTGGCCGGTGGCCTGCGAGACGTTCGGTCGGAGCTCCCTCCCGTGTTCCGCCTGTTCGTAGAGCTGCACACCAATCAGTGGAACGCCGTACTCGCCGGCGGCTCGGACGATCGGGTCGAGGCGGTGTTGTGGCCACGTTCCGCCGGTGGCCGCGTGCTGCGGCCAGGCATTCCGTACGTGAGGCCGGAAGGAGCCCGCGCCTGGGCCGAAGCGCCGCCCGGTGCCACCGAATGGGCCGGTGCCGTCGAGCCCATCCCGCCAGCGGAGCGGCGAAGCTGGCTGCTCAGGTCGATCGCGTGGACCAGTTCGCTCAACGTCGACTGGATCCTGGCTGAAGCAGCCACGGACCCGGGTCCCGGAGCCGTCGCTGCCGCCTACGAGCGCTACCTGGGGATGAGGGCCCCCACCGGAGAGGCCTGGCTGCTCGCCGGCAGGGGCGGGGTGCAGCCCTACCCCGCCCCGTTGAGGCCGGACTCCAGACCCTTCGACAGTCTCCTGGAGGCGATGCGAACCGCTGCGATCGAGATGGATGCGTGGCCCCCGACCGGTTTGCCCGGCGAGGGCGAGCCAGCGCGATCCGAGGCCAC
>JAMJQV010000201.1 GCA_023554435.1 Gemmatimonadota bacterium
GACCTGATGCGACAGGCCGTGACCGCGTAGAAGTCGCGTCTGGTTTTCTCACGGCCGTCTGACAGGAGATAACGCGCGGAAGTCCGAATCGGTTCACGGGGTGAGGGCGGGCACCTCGGGTGGGTCCACCCCGATCGATCCCGGGTTCGACGGACCCAAGTACCGATCGAGGTACTCAAGTTGCCGCTGGACCTCCAGGATCCGCTCTACGCTCGCCCGGTAGTACTCGCTGTCGCTGGCCGGATTCCAGCGCTTCCGCGGAAGACCCGCGGCGAGCATGGCCCCCTGGCGCGGAGAAAGACCGGATGCCGGGAGGCCGAAGTAGTGGAGCGAGGCCGCTTCGGCCCCGTAGATGCCGGGTCCGAACTCGACGACGTTGAGGTAGAGGTCCAGGATCCGGTCCTTGGAGAGTTTTTTCTCCAGTTGCCTGGTCAACATCGCCTCGCGGAACTTGCGCGTGAGGGTCCGGCTGGGCGTGAGCCACAGGTTCTTTGCCAGCTGCTGCGTGATGGTGGAGGCGCCGCGTGGGGCCTCCCCTTCCCGGATCGCCTTCTTGAGCGCTTCCTTCATTTCGTGCGTCGAGAATCCCTCGTGGAAGAAGAACTCCGTGTCCTCGGCAGCCACGACGGCTCGCTTGAGGTTCGCCGAGATCCGCTCGTAGGGGACGACCTGCCAGGCCACGGCGTCGTTCTCGCCCGCAGCCCGCCGGGCCTCCCGGTACATTTCGATGAAGGCCGTGGTCGAGGGATACTCTGTGCGGAGCGAGGCTACGTCCGGCCAGGTAATCCACGTATACAGAAGCCACAGGGCGAGGGTGCAGGCAGTGACGATAGCCGCCAGCCGGGCGTGCCTGCGCCACGCGACCCGCGGCACCGCGCTCTCCTCCATGACCTGCTCGATCGGCGGCTCGGAGGTACCGTCCGATTCCGTTGCTACTTCCTCCCGGTCCCCGGCTGTCGGATCGGCGACCTCGCTCTCGATCGGCCGCGACTCTTCTTCCACCTGTCCTCCGGCTGCAGAACGCTGGGACTCGCCCGCCCCCATACGCTAGTCTGTCTGGTTCACCGGCTCCACCCCCGCTAGGTTTCGCCATCTAGGATCCACCATCCGAGCGAGAGATAGTCCGTGTCAATCCGCGCCGTAGCCATGGTTGTGCTGCTGAGTCTCCTTGCCGCCTGGCCGGCTTCCGCCCAAGATCCGCTCGGTCCGCCCCGAGAGGTCGAAGTCGGGATCCTCATGACCGACATGACCCAGGTCAACGGCGCCGATCAGTCATTTACGGCCGATGTCTTCGTGATTGCATCCTGGATCGATCCGGAGCTGGTGGACGGCTCGGACCAGATTCGGACTCTCGCTTTCGACGACATCTGGCACCCTACCTTGCTGATCTACAATCAGCGGTCGGTCACCGAGTCGTTGCCGCGCGAGGTGATGGTGCGTCCAGACGGTACCGTAACCTACCTCCAGAGGTACACGGGAGATTTCTCTGCCCCGATGGACCTGCGCGAGTTCCCGCGCGACCGGCAGGAGTTCTTCGTGTGGCTCGTGGCGCCGACCAGGGTGGGCGCAAACGTCACACTCGTTCCCACCGAAGCGATGGCGGCGCACCGGGTGGACGACCTCTCGATCAGTGACTGGAAGGTCGGTGAAGCCAACCTCACGCTGGAGGCGTTCCAGGTCGCCGCCGGGGCGCCGGTAACCCCGGGGATCAAGCTCACCGTCGAGGCGACACGCAGGGTTACCTATTACACGATCCAGGTCCTGATTCCACTGATCGCCATCGTGATGATGGCCTACGCGGTGTTCTGGATTGCGCCGACCGTGGTTCCGACACGTGTGGGCGTGGTGGTGACGACCATGCTGACACTCATCGCATACCGCTTCATGCTGGCGAATCACGTACCGCCCCTCTCCTACCTGACCCGTCTCGACTGGTTCATGCTCGGGGCGACCGTCCTGGTGGTTGCCACGTTATTCACGATGGCGGGGACCTCCTACCTCGTAAGCCGCGAGCAGGATGCGGCGGTGAAGAAGATCGATCGAGCGGGACGCGTACTGTACCCGATCGTGTTCCTGGTGTATTCGCTAATCGTATGGCTCGGATAAGTGACGGTATCCGCCGAAGACAGCTTCAGCCGGGCGATATGGGCGCACTCGGACACACCTACCATTAGGTTGTTGATTGCTTGGCGGAGCTCTTGTCCACAGTTCAGGCCCTGATCATCAAGTTCCAGAGAACTGGAAGGATTATACCCCAATGAGCAGAAGATCCTTGTCCGGCCTAAGGCACACCGGAAGAGTCACCTTGCTCCTGACCGCACTGGCACTGGTCATCCCGACCGAGGCTTCGGCCCAGGAGCCTGCGCTGGGGCTCTTCAAGAGCCTGGAGAAGTACGGCATTC
>JAMJQV010000202.1 GCA_023554435.1 Gemmatimonadota bacterium
CTGGTGCGAAGCTCGGACAATCCAATCGTCACGACGATGGACCTTCCACGGCTCCCGGGGATCGTGGATTCGTCGTCGGTGTTCAATCCGGGCGCCGTCCGCTGGGGGGATCGGTACATGCTGATGCTTCGCGTGCAGACGAGGGGACGTCGTACCCACCTCGTGATGGCGGAGAGTCGAAACGGCCGCGAATTCAGCGTGTGGCCGGAGATCGTCCGAATTCCCGGGCTGGACGGGCTCGACGAGACGGTCTACCACGTCTATGACCCGCGGATCACCCCACTGGATGACGAGTTTCTCGTCATGTTTGCCGCCGATACCGAGACGGGCTGCCGGCTCGGCACGGCCCGGACGAGGGACTTCCGGGACTTCGAGTTCGTCGGGCTGGGCGACCACCCGGACATTCGTAACGGGGTCATCTTTCCGGCCCGATTCGAGGATCGGTATCTGCGGTACGATCGGCCGAACCGCGTGGTAGACGCCGGGGCGCCCGCCACCGGCGACGAGATCGTGCTCTCCGAGTCGCACGACCTCCTGGAATGGCGTCCGCTCGGCCCGGTGATGCGCGGCCGGCCCCGCTACTGGGATGAGAGGATCGGCGCTGGCCCCCCACCCGTCCGGACCCGGCACGGCTGGCTGTTGCTGTATCACGGAATCGCGACCCATTTCGGGAGCGTGAGCATCTACCAGGCCGGGGTCGCCCTGTTCGACCTGGACGACCCGCTCCACCTGATCGGTCGCAGCCGGGACAACGTGCTCGAGCCGAGAAAGATGTACGAACTCGTGGGGCAGGTGCCCAACGTGGTCTTTCCCTCGGGCATGATCGTGGACGAATTCGATGCGGATGGATTCGCCTGTGACGACAGCCCGCTGAGAGTGTACTACGGCGCAGCCGACACCTCGGTCTGCATGGCCACCGGAACGATCGAAGGCCTTCTCGCAGCCCTGGACGACGAGTGAACGGTCCGTCGCCGCGCGTGGCCTTCGTCGTCTCGCACACTCACTGGGATCGGGAGTGGTACCAGACCTTAGGCGAGTTCAGGGTCGACATGGACCGCGCCTTTCGCGCGGTGTTCGCCGATCTGGGAGCGGGCCGACTCGATCACTTCGTGCTGGACGGCCAGGCGATCCTGCTCGATGACTACCTGGCGGGACGTCCCGGGGAACGGGGACGCATCCGGGACCTCGTCCTCGGCGGCCGCCTCGCGGTAGGACCCTGGTACATCCTCCCCGACGAGTTCCTCGTCAGCGGTGAAGCCACGGTGCGGAACCTCATCCTGGGACACCAGGCCGCGAGCGAACTGGGCGGCGTGCAGAAGGTAGGCTACATGCCCGACTCGTTCGGGCACGTGGCCCAGGTACCGCAACTTCTGCGTGGCGTCGGAATCGATTCGTTCATCTATACACGGGGGAACGGCGACGAGATCGATCGTCTTGGCTGGGAGTTCGCGTGGCGCGCGCCCGACGGGAGCGAGGTCCTGGCGATCAACCAGGTCCGCGGCTACTGCAATGCCGGCGGCCTCGGCATGCACGAAATCTGGCACGCTCATACCCCGCGCGAAGTGGATCCTGACCGGGCCGTGGCGCAGGCGCGCGAGATCTTCGCGGCGCACGCCGAGCGTGGCCGGGGCGATATCGTCCTCCTGAACAACGGGTGCGACCACTTTCCTCCTCCTCGGGACCTCGCTCGGGTCCTGGCCGCGCTCGAGGAGGCCTTCCCCGGCACCGAGTTTCGGCGAGGCAGCTTCGTCGACTACCTGGAAGCGGTTCGCACCTCGGCTCCGACCCTCGAGGCATACGAGGGAGAACTGCTGGGCGGGCGCCTGCATCACATCCTGTCGGGCGTATGGTCCACCCGCATGTACCTCAAACAGGCAAACGAGCGGGCCCAGGTACTCCTGGCGGACACGGTGGAGCCACTGGCTGCCTGCAGTCACTTCCTGCACGGCGCCGAGTATCCTGCCGGGCAGATCGACACGTGCTGGAAGGAGCTGCTCCAGAATCATCCGCACGATTCGATCTGCGGGTGCAGTACGGACGAAGTGCATCGCGAGATGGAGACGCGCTTCGAGTCGGTGATCCGAGCCGGCGAGCAGCTGGTCCGGCGGGACCTCAAGGATCTGGCCCCGACCTTCGGGCCACGCGCGGAGGACGACCACCAGACGGTGCTGTGCGTCGCCAATCCCCTGCCGTTCGATCGGACCGAGGTGCTCCGGCGCCTGGTCGTCCTGCAGCCACCGGCCGTGGACACGACCCGCCTGGTTCTGCTCGGCGACGACGGCCGCCCGGTGCCTTTCAGGATCGAGCGGGTGCAGAGGGTCGAGAGATTCTGGGGAATCGACTACCGCGGCGAGTTGGACGGCGAGCGGCAGTTCAGTCGATTCGGTGTGTACGAGGACCGCTTTGGCCCACGTATCCTGAGACCGGAGAGCGAGAAAGACACGGCGGACACGTTCCTGGCAGTCGAGTTCCTCGCCGATCTGCCTGCTGTGGGCCACGCCCGGTTCGTTCTCAAGGAGGCGGATGACGACGAAGTCGGAACTCCGATGCCGGATCCGGTCGCGGTGAACGGAAACGAGATCGACAACGGCCTGTGCCGCGTCCGGCTGCATTCGGACGGCAGCTTCGACCTGTTGGACCGGACTACCGGCCGTGAGATGAGAGACCTCAACGTCCTGGAGGACACCGAGGACGTCGGCGACGAGTACGACTTCTCGCACGCGCCGCGCTCGGAGACCTTCACCTCACGCGGCGCCGGGGGCGTGGTCAGCTGCGTGCGGGAGGGAGGGTGGTGCGCTGCCCTGTCCGCGCGATTCGAGCTGGAGCTCCCGGAGTCCGCGACGCCCGACCGGAAGTCCCGCTCTCCCGAGCGCCGCCCCTGCCCCGTCGAAGTCAGGGTCGAGCTGCGGACCGGAAGTCCCGTCGTACGGGTCGAGACGCGGTTCGACAACCGGGTCCGGGACCACCGGCTTCGCGCCCTGTTTCCAACCGGCGTGGTCGCCGATCACGTGTGGTCCGACGGTCACGTCCTCGTGAACCGGCGCGGGCTTCCCGACCCCGATGTAGGCGCGGACTGGGTCCAGCCGCCGACCGGTACGTACCCCCAGCAGGAGTACAGCCTCGTCCAGGACGAAGCCGGTGGGTTG
>JAMJQV010000021.1 GCA_023554435.1 Gemmatimonadota bacterium
CATGCGTAGAGGTCCAGCTTCTGCCGAAGCGTCACGTTCAACGACCGTATCCCACCCCCGACCGGCGTGGTCAGCGGTCCCTTGATCGACACCGCGAACTCCTCGATCGCCTGCAGGGTTTCCTGCGGCAGCCACTCACCCGACAGATCGAGGGCCTTTTCTCCTGCGTACACCTCCATCCACTGGATCTTGCGGTCCGTGCCGTAAGCCGCCTCGACCGCACCATCGAACACCCGGACCGCTGCGGCCCAGATGTCGGGCCCCATGCCGTCACCCTCGATGAACGGTACGATCGGTCGGTCCGGCACGCTCGGACCCTCTGGAGTGACGGTGATTCGATCGCCATCAGGTACTTCTGCAAAACGATATTCTGAAGACATTCTCTAAGCTCCCCGGACAAACAGTGTGATCAACGTCGGTCGATGGGCACCCAGGGCCGGTCCAACTCGCCCGTGTACTCCGCTCGCGGTCGAATGAGTTTGTTGTGCATATGCTGTTCCATCACGTGTGCCGCCCAACCAGCGGTTCGACCGACTGCGAACAGGGGTGTAAACAGGTCGATCGCGAGGCCCAGGGAGTAGTACACCGTGGCGCAGTAGAAATCCACGTTGCAATGAAGGCCCTTGCGCTCAAACATCTCCACTTCGAGCCTTCGCGACACATCGTACCACCGGGAATCACCTGCTTCGAGGCTCAGTTCCTCGGCCATGCGACGCAAGTGCGTCGCCCGCGGGTCCTCGGTCCGATACACCCTGTGGCCGAACCCCATGATCTTCTGCTTCTGCTCCAGCGCCGTGTCGACGAACGATGGTACACTACCCGCCGTCCCTATCTCGAGCAGCATTTCCATGGCCTTCTCGTTCGCTCCGCCATGGAGCGGTCCCTTCAGCGCGGAGATGCCAGCGGTGATCGCCGAGTGCATGTCGGCCAGCGTCGAGGCGACGACTCGCGTCGTGAAGGTGGATGCGTTCAGCCCGTGCTCGAGGTAGAGAAGCCATGACGTATCCAGTGCCCTGGCGGCCGTCTCGCTGGGCCGGGTGCCGCTCAGCATATACAGGAAGTTGGCCGCGTGATCCAGTTCCGGATCCGGGTCGACCAAGTCGAGGTCTCTTCGGAAACGATCGAAGGTGGCCACGATCGTAGGCAGCTGCGCGACGAGACGGCCTGCCTTCCGGAGATCCGCCTCATGGGAAATGTCATCCGCTTCGGGGTCTACCTGTCCCAGTGCCGAGACCGCCGTTCTGAGAGCGGCCATCGGCGCCGCATCGGCGGGGAGACAACGCAAGGCGTCCAGCACCGCCGGCGGAAGCGCACGCTGCCTGGCGAGAGTTCCCTCGAAAGCGGAGAGCTCGATCGCCGCCGGGAGCGCGTCGTACCACAGCAGGTAGACGGACTCAAGATAGGATGCGTGTTTCGCCAGCGCGTGTACATCGAACCCCCTGTACCACAAACGACCCTCTGCCCCGTCGATGAAGCTCAGGCCGGTCTCGGCGGCGACGACGCCTGCGAGTCCTCTGGTGTTCTGCTCTGTCATGTTCATCCTCGGCAGGACCTGCTCAAGAGTGTCCACGAAAAAGGGGCGCAACCCCCGGCTCCACCGGTGTTACGCCCCTCGCTCGAATGATCCGAGCTCCCCGAGCCTTACCGGATGGCCGGATCCGGCTCCGCGACGCTGAAGCGACTCTTCAAGTCTTCGGCGCTGAGGCTCTCGAAGGAGCCGGCGGGCAGCTTGATTCGCCGCTGCGCCTGGGCTGGGTCGGAGAAGCACACGAAGATCACGGACTCGTTGTCGTCCTTGGCTCCGGTCTTGTCGGGGTCCGGCCAGAAGACGTCGCGCGAAGCGAGCCATGCCTTCCACCGTCTACCGCTGTCGTCCCGGAAGTGCTTTGTCATTCAAACCTCGAAGTTGGGTCAAAACGAGAACTGTGAAGCATTCAAATATAGCATCGGGAGGCGTGTATGTCCACCGAGGGCCCAGCAACTAGAAACGACATGACGTCTCCCTCCTAATCTTCCTGTTTCCAGTCACTTGCCATACCCGACCCGCCCTGCATGGACCGAAGGTAAGCCTCAGGATCTTCCCTGCCCCCCCGCAACCCTCTAAACTCCCTTGCCAGACCGATCGCCACCACATTCAAATTCGGCGCAGAGGAATGCCATGACCTCGTTGAAAGGCCACCTTGCCAGCACTGCCGCGCTGCTCGCTCTTTCGGTCGCGGCCCTGTCGACAGCCGGCCCTGCCCTGTCACAGGAGCTCGAGAGACCCCTTCGCCCGGTGCATACGTACTCGATCGTCGCCCTCGATGCCGAGACCGGTGAGCTTGGGGTGGCTGTCCAGTCACACTGGTTTTCCGTGGGCTCATCCGTGGCCTGGGCCGAAAGCGGGGTCGGGGCGATCGCTACACAGTCCTTCATCGACCCGTCGTACGGCGCCAACGGACTCGTCCTCATGGGCACGGGCAGCAGCGCTGACCAGGCCCTCTCCGGGCTGGTCGCCGCCGACGCGCACCCCGAGGTCAGACAGGTCGGAATGGTAGACGCGCGTGGAGGCACCGCAGTCCATACCGGGCAACTGGCGATTCAACACGCATGCGACTTCGAGGGTGAGACTTTCACGGTTCAGGCCAACCTGATGCACCACGCGACTGTGTGCGATGCCATGGTCGGGGCATATACGACGACCACGGGAGACCTGGCGGACCGAATGATGGCGGCGCTCCAGGCAGCCGAGTCGGAGGGAGGAGACATTCGCGGGCGACAGTCGGCAGCCCTCCTGGTGGTCGCGGCGGAGCCGTCCGGCAGACCGTGGCAGGATCGGGTCTTCGATCTGCGGGTTGACGACCACCAGGAACCGCTGGTCGAGCTTGCCCGGTTGCTGTCCGTCGCCCGGGCGTATCACCACATGAACGAGGGAGATGAGCAGGTCACCCGGGGCAACATTGACGCTGCCGTCGAGGAATACGAGCGCGCCGAGGCGCTGCTCCCCGGTGAGTCCGAACCGATCTTCTGGCATGCCGTGACGCTCGCGAGCGTCGGGCGAGTGGACGAGTCCCTTCCTCTGTTTGCGGAGGCCTACAGGCTGCGACCCGAGTGGAGAGAGCTGGTTCCGCGCCTCGCGCCGGCGCAACTGCTGCCGGACGATCCAGAGATGATCGCCAGGATCGTGGCAGCCGGCCGATGAGCGCCCGGTAGGCGGACCGCCCGGTCGAGTCAGGCCGGGTCGTTCGGGGTCTCGTCCAGCTCGGGAAGCCGGCAGAAATACGCGAGCGTACCCCCGATGCCGGTGATCAGGATGGCCAGTATGGCCGTGACCAGAATGTACATGGTTCCCCCAGTGTCCGTGCTCGGGTCAGGCCGCTTCTGGGGCGGCTCCGGCGGACGAGTATGAGGTGGTCTCGACTCCCTGTCCAGTGGGAACGACGGTCTGCGGTTGGGACCCCGAATGGTCGTTGCCCGCGGCCCCTCAACTGGGTAACCTCCCGCGCCACCGTCCGTCGGTGGCCCGCGTTTGTCTTGAAGACGCGTTTCCAAAGATCGTGGAGGTGTTTCGATGCACAGGACAGAGACCTTTGTCCGCGAAGCGGAGCGCTGGAGCGCTCACAACTACGCCCCGCTTCCGGTCGTCATAGAACGAGGCGAGAGCTGCTGGGTGTGGGACGTGGATGGCAACAAGTTTCTCGATATGTTGAGCGCGTACTCGGCCCTCAATCAGGGCCACAGGCACCCGGCGATCGTCGGCGCCCTCAAGGAACAGGCGGACAAGCTCACCCTTACGTCGCGAGCCTTCCACAATGATCGGATGGGCACCTTTCTCAAGGCCCTCGCAGAGGCCGCGGGATTCACTCGTGCCCTTCCCATGAACACCGGTGCCGAAGCCGTAGAGACGGCGATCAAGGCAGCCCGTAAGTGGGGCTACAAGGTGAAGGGAGTCGCCGAGGATCGGGCCGAGATCATCGTGTGCGAAAACAACTTCCACGGTCGCACGACCACGATCGTCGGCTTCTCGTCCGAGGACCAGTATCGCGACGGATTCGGCCCGTTCGCTCCCGGGTTCAAGCTCATCCCGCACGGTGACCTGGAGGCACTCGAGGCCGCCATCACCGCGGACACGGTCGGATTCCTCGTCGAGCCCATCCAGGGTGAGGGTGGAATCGTCGTGCCGCCGGATGGCTTCCTGGCGCGCGCTCACGAGATCTGCCGCGCGAACCGGGTGCTCTTGCTGAATGATGAAATCCAGACCGGCCTTGGCCGCACCGGCAGGATGTTCTGTGGGGACTGGGATGGGACCCGAGGAGACATACTGATCGTTGGAAAAGCGCTGGGAGGGGGCGTCTATCCGGTATCCGCCATCCTGGCGAACGACGAAGTGATGGACGTGTTCCACCCGGGCGACCATGGGTCGACCTTCGGAGGAAATCCTCTGGGCGCGGCGGTAGGACTGGCCTCGCTCGAGGTGATCCTGAACGAGGGACTGGCCGACCGCGCGGAGCAGCTCGGCACGTGGTTCATGGACCGCCTGCGTCAGTTCAACTCACCGCATGTGAAGGAAGTACGTGGGCGTGGATTGATGATCGGCGTCGAGATCCGGCCGGAATCGGGCATGGCAAGACCATTCTGCGAAGCGCTGAAGGAGCGTGGTGTCCTGTGCAACGACACGCACCATCACACGATTCGCATCGCCCCACCGCTGGTGATCGAGCGTGAAACGCTGGAAGCGTCGCTTCCCATCTTCGAGGAAGTCCTGAGCCCCAGCGTCGTGGCCTGAGCGCCCTCACCTGAAATCCCGATGAGCCAGGGGCGCCGGAGGTTGATCCTCCGGCGCCCCGACCCTCACTGCGTGCCTGACGTCTCTGCGTCAGGGCTGTACGACAGTCGCTGACACGATCGTGACCGGCTCGACCGGCACGTTCTGCATGCCCCCGGCATTGCCCGTAGGTACCGCCGCAATCGCATCCACCACGTCCATGCCCTCGAGCACGGTTCCGAACACCGTGTACCCCCATCCATTCGGGCTCTGGGGATTCTCGCCGAAGTTGAGAAACGTGTTGTCCGTGTGGTTGATGAAGAACTGCGACGAGGCGCTGTGCGGATCGCCCGTGCGCGCCATGGCTATGGTCCCTCGGGTGTTGGAGAGACCGTTGTCGGACTCGTTCCTGATTGGAGCCCGGCCACCGTCACGTGCCACCAGGTCGGCCTCGTGGCCACCGGACTGGATCATGAAATCCGGAATCACCCTGTGGAACACCAGGCCGTCGTAGTGCCCTGCCTCGACGTAGGCAAGGAAGTTCTCCACGCTTAGCGGCGCCTGGTCGGGATAGAATCCGATGAGAATGTTCCCCATGCTCGTCTCGAGGAGTACTTCCGGTCCTTTGACTTCGGGCTGCTGCATGCTCTGGTCCTCTCCGACAGCGGGTTCGTCGTTTGTTTCCTGCGACTTCGCACAGGCGGCGACGGCTACGGACAGCGTGACCGCCAGGGTCGTCGTCTTCAGGATTCTGGTAGCGATGGTCAAGGGCTTTCCTCTTCTCGGTTGAGTATTCTGTCGAACGCCTCGCGGTCGATTTCCCCCGCCTGCAACTGCCGCAACCCGGCCAGTTGGGCGCGGAGGATTCCGATCACGTCATCCACGATTTCGTGGGCCGCCTCCCTGGTGCGAGGCTGCCCGAGGTACTCCGAATAGTCGATGGGCTTGCCGAACGCCAGCCAGATGTGCTTGAACAGTCTCGGGAAGCTGCTGCCAACAGGCAGCACATCATACAGGCCATCGACGGTAACCGGCACTACCTTCGGCTGGTTCGCGAGTACGACGAAACCGGCACCAGCCTTCCCATCCCTGATTTCACCGTCGCGGGAGCGAGTGCCTTCGGGGAACAACACCATCGTGCCGCCGAGACCGGCGCGGATCATCCGGTGCAGGGCCCGCCCGTCCTTGCGACCTCTCTTCACCGGGATGCACTTCCAGTTGTCCGCCCACCAGGCCCAGAAGCTGTTCTTGAAGAAATTCTCCTCTGCAGCCGGGTTCCACGGGATCAGAAAGGGTTTGACGAACGACGGACCGAAGTAGGCAGCCGTGGCGACGAGGAAGCTGTCGATCATGGTCTGGTGATTCGACAGCAGCAGTGTGTTGCGCTCGCGAGGTACGTTCCCACGTCCAATCACGGTGGCCCGGTTGAGTACATAGAACACGAGGCCGAGTAGCAGGGCCGTGATGTGGACGGTCAGGTAGCGGGTGAGCGGCCAGAAGAAGTGGAAGACCGGTCCCCTGTAGTCTGCTCTGTAAGGTTCGCCCATGTGCCTCTCAATCGACGCGTTCCAGAGCTTCCTCTCCGGCTGGGGATCACAATATCAGGTGCCCCGGCCAGCGTGCCAGACACGTGGGGCGCGCGACGAGAATCGTCGGCTCACGGACTCGCCACGGAATACCGAAGATAGCATATTGCCATGCGCGCGGCCGAGCGTCTTGAGACGCGCGGCCTTCGACGATTCCCTGACCTCCCACGCGGTGCGGTCGCAACCTACACTGAGAGCCCCTGATGACGTCTCCTGCCACTGCGAGCAAAGACACTTTCGGCGCCCGACGGCGTCTGCAACTGCCTGACGGTTCCTCGGCAACCATTTATGATCTTCAGGCCCTGGCGCGGGCGGGTGTGGGGCGGATCGACAGACTTCCCTTCTCCATTCGTATTCTGCTGGAGAATCTCCTGCGCCACGAGAACGGGACTACGGTGACGTCGGCGGACATAGAAGCGCTGGCAGCCTGGGACCCGTCCGACGAGCGTGAGGTCTCCTTCATGCCCGCGCGCGTGATTCTGCAGGACTTCACCGGAGTACCTGCGGTCGTCGATCTGGCGGCGATGCGGGACGCGATTCTGGAGATGGGCGGAGACCCCGATCTCATCAACCCCCACCTCCCTTCGGAGCTGGTGATCGACCATTCCGTTCAGGTCGACAGTTTCGGCCGCCTGGCGTCTCTGTTCATCAACTCCGAGAGAGAGATGGAGCGGAACCGGGAGCGCTATCTGTTTCTGCGCTGGGGGCAGCAGGCGTTCGAAAATTTCAGGGTCGTGCCGCCAAGCACAGGCATCGTCCACCAGGTCAACCTGGAATACCTGGCCCGGGTCGTTTTCGACCACCAGAGTGGGGAGGACCGCCTTCTTTATCCCGACACGCTAGTCGGCACGGACAGCCACACGACCATGATCAACGGCCTGGGGGTGCTCGGATGGGGCGTCGGTGGCATCGAAGCCGAAGCGGCCATGCTCGGCCAGTCCATCAGCTTTCTCGTGCCCGAAGTCGTCGGCTTTCGGCTTTACGGAACGCTGCCGGAGGGCGCCACCGCGACCGATGCGGTGCTGCGCGTCACCGAGATGCTCCGTAAAAAGGGAGTCGTCGGGAAATACGTCGAGTTCTATGGTGAGGGGTTGTCCTCCCTGTCTCTGGCAGACCGGGCCACCATCTCGAACATGTCGCCCGAGTTCGGAAGCACCTGCGCGATCTTTCCGATTGATGCCGAGACCCTGGACTATCTGCGTTTCTCGGGACGCGACGAGAACCATGTCGCCAACGTCGAAGCTTATGCGCGGGCCCAGGGCCTGCTTCATACCGCCGATTCGCCCGAGCCGGACTTCACCGACACCCTATCTCTGGACCTGGGCACCGTGGAATCGAGCCTTGCGGGCCCGAAGCTGCCGCAACAGCGCGTACCGCTGACCCGTGTCCGGGAGTCGTTCGAAGAGGTGCTGGCCGCGCACGCAGCGACGCGGGGTGCCAACGGCGCCGGCTCGGGCACGGCCGTTCCCGTCACGATGCTCGGTTCCGATGACGAGTCCGTCTCCTTTGACCTCCCCGACGGAGCGGTGGTCATCGCGGCCATCACCAGCTGCACGAACACCTCGAACCCGAGTGTGATGGTCGGAGCCGGGTTGCTGGCCCGGAACGCCGTGGCCCGTGGCCTGAAGACCAGACCGTGGGTGAAGACGAGCCTGGCCCCCGGCTCGAAGGTCGTGACCGAGTACCTCACCGCAGCCGGCCTGCTGCCATCGCTCGAAGCGCTGGGCTTCGCGGTCGTGGGGTACGGTTGCACGACATGCATCGGCAACAGCGGCCCTCTGCCCGCACCGATCGCGGCAGCCGTCAAGGACTCCGATCTGATGGCAGCCGCCGTACTCTCCGGCAACCGCAACTTCGAGGGTCGGGTGAACCCCCTGACCCGGGCCAACTATCTCGCATCCCCGCCCCTGGTGGTAGCCTACGCGCTGGCCGGCCGCATGGACCTCGACCTGACGCGCGAGCCCCTGGGTCAGGATCCGGAGGGCCAGGATGTATTCCTCACGGACATCTGGCCGTCACAGCAGGAGGTGCGAGACACCATCCGCACATCGGTGCGCACGGAGCACTATCGGGACCAGTACGCCAGCGTGTTCGACGGTGATGACGAGTGGCGCGATCTCCCGGTTCCGGCCGGCAACCGATACGCCTGGATGGAGGATTCCACCTACGTGCGTCAGCCGCCGTTCTTCACCGATATGTCCCGGGAGCCCGCGCCGGTGCAGAACGTGCTCGGCGCCCGCGCCCTGGCGCTGCTGGGAGACTCCGTGACCACCGATCACATATCCCCGGCCGGAGCCATCGCGCTGGACTCGCCCGCCGGCCGCTACCTGGTGGATCACGGGGTGGACCCGACCGACTTCAATTCCTACGGTTCCCGGCGAGGCAACCACGAAGTCATGATGAGGGGCACGTTTGCCAACGTGCGGCTCAGGAATCGCCTCGTGCCCGGAGTCGAAGGTGGCTACACCCGTCATCTCCCGTCGGGCGAACAGATGACCATCTTCGACGCCGCCATGCGCTACGAAAGGGACGGCGTACCGCTGATCGTCCTCGCCGGGAGGGAATACGGCACCGGATCCTCGCGCGACTGGGCCGCGAAGGGACCACGCCTGCTCGGAATCCGCGTCGTGATCGCGGAAAGCTACGAGCGGATCCACCGCAGCAACCTGATCGGCATGGGCGTACTGCCCCTTCAGTTCGCGGCTGGCCAGACCGCCGAGTCACTCGGCCTGACGGGGGCGGAGACCTTCGACATCACGGGCATCGACGGAGCCCTCGATTCGGAAACCTCGGCCTCGGTGAGGGCGATGGCCGACGATGGAGCCGTGGCCGAGTTCGAGGCGGTCGTTCGTCTCGACACCGAGCTGGAAGTCGAGTACTACCGCAACGGAGGCATCCTGCAGACGGTCCTTCGTCAGCTGGTATGACGCCTCCCGCGTGCGGGCCTGACCTTTGCAGATGAAGCGCGGCGTCCCGTGACCCGCCCAACCCATGAACGGAGTGACCGATGACGAATATCGGAGTACGACATTTCGCGGTGCTGGCCGCCGTACTGGCCATGGCCTGCTCGTCGGCCCCACCGCCCGAGCCGGCGCCCGCCCATGCGCCTCCCCCGCCGGTGGCAGAGACGACGCCGGCAGGGCTCCTCGACGCACCTCAAGCAGCGGTCGACATGTCCGACATGGTGGAATTGAACGGCACCGAGATGGGTACGATGTGGACGTTCGAGAATCCACCGCTCGACTACTGGGAGGACACGTACGGCTTCCGGCCCAGCACCGAATGGCTCGAGCACGTGCGCCTGGCGTCCGGCCGCGTACCTGGCTGTTCGGCGTCCTTCGTTTCGGCCGACGGCCTGGTGATCACCAACAATCACTGCGCCCGGGGCTGCATCGACGCCGTTTCCACCGACGAGAACGACTACCTCAACGACGGCTTCTACGCGGCGACCGACGGGGAGGAGCTGGTCTGCCCCAACTACTACCTCGACCAGCTGATCGAGATCGAGGACATCACGGCCGAGCTGCGGTCCGTCGCCGAGGCCGGCATGTCCGACGCCGACATCAACGCGGCCCGTGACGCGCGCGGTGAGGAACTGTCGGCCGCATGTGAGGAGGCCACTGGCCTCCGGTGCCAGGTGGTCTCTCTGTTCCACGGCGGCCAGTACAAGCTGTACAAGTTCCATCGCTACCCGACGGTCAAGCTGGTCTTCACCCCCGAGATGCAGGCCGCGTTTTTCGGCGGTGACGCGGACAACTTCACGTATCCCCGCTACGACCTCGACATCACCTTCCTGCGCGCCTACGACGAGGACGGCGAGAGCCCGGCCTCGACGCCGCATTACTTCGAGTGGGATCCGGAAGGCGCTGCCGAGGGTGAGCTGGTCTTCGTGACCGGGAACCCGGGCTCGACGGCGCGGCAAATCACGCTGTCCCAGTACATGTACCAGCGGGTCGTCTTCCATCCGATGATCCTGGACTTCTTCGATCAGCGCCTGGAGGTGATGCACGCCATCGCGGCTGCCGACCCCGATCGGGGCCGGGCAATGCAGAATCAGATCTTCGGCTTCGAGAACACGCAGAAGCTGTATCGGGGCCAGCTGGGCGGTCTGAGAGACGTGGATCTGACGGCCAGGAAGATCCGGTGGGAGAACGAGTTCCGTGCCGCGGTCGAGGCCGACCCGGCGCTGCAGGCCGAATATGGTGACGTGTGGGACCGGATCGCCGGGATCAACGAGACGATGGCCAAGCTCGCCCCCACCGTCTACCTGAACAACCCGAGCTTCCTCAACCCTTCGGCGCACCTGCAGCTGGCGGGTCAGCTGTCGCAGTACGTGCAGATCGCTGCGATGCCAGAGGATCAGCGTCCCCCCAACTGGAACCGGTTGGAAGGGGCCATTCGCGAGCCGGGTGAGATGCACATGGACCAGTCTCTCGGCATGCTGACAGGACGGCTGGCGCTGGCCCAGGAGTGGCTGCCGGCCGAGGCGGTTCTGGTGCAGGCCGTTCAGCCGGGTGAGACGCCCGAGGCGGCGGCCCGGCGGCTGATCGAGTCGTCCCGGGTCGGCGAGGCCGAGTTCCGCGAGTCGCTGATGTCCGGCGGCGTCGAAGGTCTGCAAACCACCACGGATCCACTCGTCCAACTCGCGCTGGCCATGCGGGCGGAGCAGCAGAGCGCGCTTGGCAAGTGGCAGGACGCCAACGCATCGGAGGAAGTACAGAACGAACGCTTCGCCTCGGCCCTGTTCGCGGTGTATGGCACAGACCTGCCGCCCGACGCCACCTTCACTCTTCGGATCACGGATGGCGTGGTACAGCGCTACCAGTACAACGGCACCTATGCGCCGGCCCAGACCTCGATCTACGGGCTGTATGGCCGGGCCGAGGAGTTCGACAACGAGATGCCGTTCACGCTCGCACCCGCCTTCGACGCGGCGCGAGATGTCGTGGACATGAGCATCCCGATCAACTTCGTGTCGACGAACGACATCACGGGCGGCAACAGCGGCAGCCCGGTCATCGACCAGGAAGCTCGCTGGGTAGGTATCGCTTTCGATGGCAACGTCGAGTCACTGCCCAACGAGTTCCTGTTCGCCGCCGAGAACGGTCGAACCGTTTCCGTTCACTCCGCTGGAATTACTGAGGCCCTGCGGAGCGTGTACAACGCGCACGAGTTGCTCGATGAACTCCTGAGCGGCTCCAACTAGGGGCGAAAACGGGACAACATGGCTTGCTCCGGCGAGTCGTGTTGACCCGAAACTGCAAGAATTCACGGCAGGCTCAGAGCAGGAAGCCCCGGTGGCCGACGGGTCACCGGGGCGTCTGGCATTCTCTGACCGGCTAGAGGAGCTGGTCCGGCCTCACATCCTCTTGTAAGCCGGTCCACTGCCTCCCTCTCGAGGCGTCCAGCGCGGCCCGAGCACGTCAGTGGCCTTGCAGTCGATACAGTTGGGGGCGTTCACCACCAGGCCATCCTCACCGGTCTCGTAGACGCCTGCCGGGCACATGTGCTCGTAAAGCTCCTGCACCGTACCCGGAATCTCAGCGGCGGAGATCAGGTGCGAGGGAATGTCGTCGCGCGTCGCGTTGCCCGAACGAAACACCGCGTCCACCTTGCTGAGCGTGTACTGGCCATCGGGATTGAACGTGCCTGCCGGGGTCACCGCCTTGGGTTCGGCCGCGTCCTCTTCGACGGCGATCCGCTTTCGGGGCCAGCGGCCGCCGGAGACGATCGACAGCGCGGAGCGAATGCCCCCGCGATAGAACCCTGACTTGAACGCAGTGCGCATGTTGCGGCTTCGGTACAGGTCGCTCGCGATCACGCTCGATCTCACCAAGTCGTCGTACGGCGAGAGCGCCGCCCGGTCGGACGAACCCGACTTCAGAGCCTGGAAGGTCGCACGCGCGGCGAAGATCCCCGAGAACATGGCGTAGTGGATTCCCTTCAGGCTCGGCACGTCTACAAAACCGGCGGCGTCTCCGACCAAGAGCACGCCGTCCCCGTGCAGGCGCTCAGGAATCGCGTAGTAGCCGCCCTCGGGAATCGTACGTGCGCCCCACTCCACGCACTCTCCACCACTCAACGCCTCTCGCACGAGCGGATGCCCCTTCAGTCGCTGAAGGAGCTCATGCACATCGAGGGTGCTCTGCCGGTAGTCGAGGCCGACGACGAGCCCGAGTGACACGAGATCCGGCCCCATCGGATACATCCAGCTGCCGCCGAACGCATCGCGCGGGAGTGGCCAGCCCAGGGTATGGATCACTCGATCGAGTGGCCGCTCCACCTGCCACAGTTCCTTGACCCCAAGCGCGAAGATCTGGGGGTTCGGCGAACCGACGGCCTCACTGTGCAGCCACGCCTGGCTGAGAGGGCCACGAGTCCCTTCGGCAAGGACGGTCACCTGGGCTGCGAGGTCCATGGCCGGCATGAACCCGCCACCCGGGTCCCCCTCCCGGTCCAGACCCGCGGGAGCCGTCCTCGCGCCCACCACCCTACCCTGCTGCACGAGAAGCGCGTCCGCCGGGAATCCGGTGAATACGTTGACGCCCGATTCTTCGGCCTTCCCCCCGAGCCACTGCACGATCTCGCAGATGGAGGCCACATAGTTCCCGTGCTTCCGCATCGGTGGGGGAGTGGGGAGTCTTCCCTTCCCTGACTCAGAGAGCATGTACACGCTGTCCGCGCCCACCGCGCCGCGGAACGGAAGATCGTCGACGGCGATCCCCGGAAACAACTCGAGGAAGGCGGCCGGATTCACTACCGCGCCTGAGAGGCAGTGCTCTCCCAGTGCCGCCGCCTTCTCCAGGACACCGATCTCGAGATCTCCCAATTCTCCACCCTTACCCGCATCCTCTCGAGAGAGCCGGGAGAGTTCGATCGCACAGGCAAGCCCGGCGGGGCCTCCCCCCACGATCAACACATCGAGTGGCACGGAGTCCTCGCCCGGGACCTCGTCGACGAGGAAACGGTCGACCGGCAACTCGGGCTGGTGCGCAGATGGATAGATGTCCGAGTGGCCTCGGGGCTCTGTCGGGGTCATGTCCTCAGTCTTCCTGTTCTTGCGGTCATGGCGGTCGGTCGAGCAAAATGGGCGTTCACCTGGGGGGTGTCCAGACGATCGACCCTGGCCCGGCCGTGGACTGGCAGGCCCTCACACGAGAAACGCGTAACCCGGAGAAAGCCGAAGTGAACCAGGTCGCTGTCGATTCGAGACCCCGAGTTTCCCGCGCTATCGTCCGCTTCGTCAAGATGGAGGCGGCGGGCGGAATCGTGATGATGAGCGCCGCGGCGCTGGCACTGATCCTCGCCAACACTCCGCTGCGAGAGGCATACGAGGACCTGTGGTACACCTATGCCGGCCTCGTGTTGGGCGACTGGACGCTGAAGATGTCCCTCCTGCACTGGGTCAACGACGGACTCATGGCACTGTTCTTCTTCCTGGTCGGCCTGGAGATCAAGAGGGAGATTCTGTTCGGCGAGTTGGCCTCCGTTCAACGCGCAGCGCTTCCCGTGGTCGGTGCGATCGGGGGTGCCGTTCTGCCTGCCCTGCTGTTCTGGGTGTTCAATCGAGGCGGCGAATACGTGCATGGGTGGGGCGTGCCGATGGCCACCGATATCGCGTTCGCCGTCGCGATTCTCGCCATGCTCGGGAGTCGTGCTCCCCTGTGGATCAAGACCTTCGTGACCGCACTCGCCATCGCGGATGACCTCCTCGCCGTGCTGGTCATCGCGGTCTTCTATTCCGGTAACATCGACCTGACGGCCCTGGCATGGGCCGGCGGCGCACTGGCCATCATGTTCGCATTGAACCGGTCAGGGGTACAGCGCCCCCTCGTCTACGTCGTGCCCATCCTGATCGTCTGGTACTTCGTGTACCAATCGGGGGTTCACGCGACGATCGCCGGGGTGGCAGCCGCCGCCATGATCCCGGCCGGCCGAAAGAGGGGTTCGGAGACGGAGACCAGCGATCTCAGCCAGTCCCTCGAAATGGCCACCGTTTCACTCGAGGTCGCGCGGAGCGGCTCTGAGGACTGGGAAATCAAGGATCTGCGCGAGGAAGCACTGGCCGAGATCGCGGACGAAGCTCAGGAGTCGGCCGCGACCCTGTACCGGATGGAGCACGCGATTCATCCGTGGGTGGCGTTCCTGGTCCTTCCGATCTTCGCCTTCGCGAACTCCGGGATCGCGATCCCGGTCTCGTCCCTGGCCAGTATCGTCACTCACCCTCTCCCTCTCGGGATCATGGTGGGACTTTTCGTAGGGAAGCAACTGGGAATTACGGGGGCGACCTGGCTGGCGGTCAGATTCGGACTCGGCACCCTTCCCGAGGGAGCGCTCTGGCGGACCCTGTGGGGTGGCAGTCTGCTGGCCGGCATCGGGTTCACGATGTCCATCTTCATCGCGTCGCTGGCCTTCACGGACTATGAAAGTCTGAGCCTCGCCAAGACCGGCATCGTGTTCGGATCGCTCCTGGCGGCCGTGGCCGGAATCGTAGTCCTGCGAACAAGCGCGCCGTCAGCCCCGGACACGGGCGTGGATGTAGCGTGATCGGCCGCCGATGAGAGCCGTTGCCAGCTTTCTCGTGTGGGTAGCGTGGCAGATCCTGGTGATTCTGTGGACGCCGGTGGTCGGGCTCGCGCTCCTGTTGACCGGCTGGTGGGACCGCCCCCGGTGGATCGCGGGCCGAGTGTTCCGGTTCGGTGCCCGCATCCTCGTGGCCTTGAATCCGTTCTGGTCCGTGCAGACGGTGGGGCATGTTCCCGAGCGGGACTCCCACCCCTTCGTCGCGGTGGCCAACCACGAGTCCCTTGCTGACATTATCCTGATCGGCTCACTGCCCTGGGACATGAAGTGGCTCTCCAAGGCCTCGATCTTCCGAGTACCTTTCCTGGGGCAGATGATGCGGATGGCGGGCGATGTGGGTGTCGAGAGAGGGAGTGCGCGCAGTCGAGGGGCATCGTACGCAGCACTGCTGAGCTGGATCGGGCGTGGAGCCTCGATCATGATTTTCCCGGAAGGAACACGGTCGCGCACAAACGAGATGCTGCCGTTTCGAAACGGTGCCTTCCGGCTCGCGATCGAGACTGGGGCGCCCATTCTGCCCCTGGCGGTTCACGGAACACGCACGGCCATACGGAAGGGATCCATGAAGTTCGGGAATGCCGACGTCGTGGTCCGCGTCCTCGAGCCCGTCCCCACCACAGACCTGGGCCCGGAAGACCTGGATGAGCTTCGGATGACGGTCAGGAGGAACATCGAGGACGCTCGGGCCGCCCTGGAAAGGGACTATGGTACCCGCTCCGACGTGGTTGTGCCTTCCGCCTAGGGGGAGTGCTGCCGCAGGACCTCGAGCACTTCCGGGATCGGGAGGGCCTCGGCCCGGTGGCCGCGAAAGCCGACTGTCGTCGTGGCCTTGAACAGCGAATTCAAGACCGCCTCTTCCACCGCCTCCGCCGTAGCCACGAACA
>JAMJQV010000203.1 GCA_023554435.1 Gemmatimonadota bacterium
TATCCGCTTCCTACGACGGTGACGTTCATGTCTTCCTCACTCAGACCACTGTGTTCGCTTGTTCGGTCAGTCCGGACCGATCTCTCAACCAGCGGTACGTCTCGCGAACCGATTCCTCGGCATCACGCTGTGGCACCCAGCCCGTGTCCTCCCGTATGCGCTTGTTGTCGCCGGCCAGGACAGCCAGTTCTTCGCGGCGCACCCGGCTGGGGACCACCTCAATCTCTACCTCTATGCCCGCCTCGTCTACAATCCAATCGAGAATCGTGCCAATCCGGATCGTCTGGCCCGAAGCGACGTTGTAGGCCGCCCCCGGAGTGTCCAGCTCCATGAGAAGCCGCAGGGCGCGCACGCCGTCGCGAACGTCCGTGAAATCCCGTTCCACGTCCAGGTTCCCTACCAGGACGGGAGGCTCGGCTTCGCCGAGTGCGATCCGGGCTACCTGCATGGCGAACTCGGGCACCACGAAGGGTGGCTCCTGGCCCGGTCCGACCAGATTGAATCCGCGTGCGACCAGCATGCGAAGCCCGTACGCACGGCGGTAGGTGTGCGCGGCAAGCTCCTGACCGGCCTTGGACAGTCCATAGGCCGACACGGGCCTGAGCGACATGTCCTCGGACAGCGGTACCGCGTCCCGGGCCGCGTCTCCGTAGGCGTCGCACGACCCCATGACGAGAATCCTCGGGTCGAAATCCGACTCGGCCTCGCGGACGGAGACCACCGCCTCACACAGGTTTACCGTGCCCCCGACGTTGATGTGAACCGCATCGGACGCGAATTCACGTGCCAGGGCGCCGGATGCGAAACCCGCCAGGTGGTAGATCCGGTCCGGCATGGCAGCGGCGACGAGGCGCACGAGGGCGTCCCGATCTCTTACGTCGGCCGCTTTCCAGTCGACGCACGCGATCTGCTCAGGAGTGAGAGTCGATCGACCAGGAGGTAGATCGAGGGCAGAGGCAGCCACGCTGAAGCCGTGCTCCAGCAGTTCAGCAATGAGGTGTTGCCCGACGAAGCCGTCGGCTCCGGTGACCAGTGCTTTCATCCGTGCCACGCTCCGGTGGGGCGGCATCGGCCATGATCCGACCCCCGACCTCGGGTCGACCGGCCCCCTGCGGACCGGGGGTCCGACACAACAAGAAGGCCCCACCGTCTGGCGGAGCCTTCTCGGGTCGTCTCAGCTCGACGCGATGGAAGGGAAGTCGACTCGCGCCGACGCCTCAGGGTGCCTTGCGGATCTTGCCCGCCTTGAGACAACGGGTGCAGACCCGAACACGAACCGCGTGCCCGTCCTCCAGCACGCGCACGCGCTGCAGATTCGGCATGAACCGCCGCTTCCGCTTGTTGTTCGCGTTGCTCACGGTGTTGCCGGTAGCCGGCCCTTTATTACATACGTAACAGAAGTTTGCCATCTCAAATACACATCAGTTGAACGAGAGCGAATCCGCCATGAAAAAGCTCGGGCTCGTCGGAATCGCGCTCGAGTTTTCCTGGTCTACGGCCGCCTGGTCCACCCACACCGATCGTATCGAATCGTTGAGCGTGAACACGTGGCCGTACAGGGTCACCATGTCACCACCATACACCTGTGTATCCATCTGAATCAGGTCGGACGAAAGCAGGACCGGGTATGTCACATCGCCATCCAGCCGCAGGGTGAACGCCCCGCGCCCCAGTCGATCGGCAACCGCGATCGACCGCAGGTAGCCCGTCTCGCCGACCACGGAGGCCGGATCGGACGCAAGGACCGCGGAATTGATGTCCACTGGCACTGACTCGGTCACTTCCTCGAGTACCGGTGCCACCTCGGTGTCCAGCGAGCCCGCCTTCCGGTCCAGCCACCACATGAAACCGACGACGGCCAGCACTGCGACGACCATCAGTATCGTCGAAGCCCCGCGAAGCATCGGTGCCTGCCTTTCCCGACCTGAGGTCGGTTCTAGTTCCCCATCTCGGTCAGCTCGATGATAGCCATTTCGGCGCCATCACCCTTGCGAGCTCCGAGCTTCACGATTCGGGTGTAGCCACCCGG
>JAMJQV010000204.1 GCA_023554435.1 Gemmatimonadota bacterium
CCGTTCAGGGCCTGCAGGTCGTTGGCCGCGTCGCCCAGGTCCTGCACGTGCCAGCCGTACGACGCGAAACGGGCCGCGGCATCGTCCGAGTACGTGAGGTCCGTGGCACCGTCGATCGTGACGCGATTGTCGTCGTAGAAGACGATCAGCTTCCCGAGACGGAGGTGGCCGGCGAGCGAGCCGGCCTCGTGCGAGGCCCCCTCCATGAGGTCCCCGTCGCTCGCGACGACATACGTGAAGTGGTCGACGATGTCGTGCGAGGGGCGATTGTAGACGGCAGCCAGGTGTGCCTCGGCCATCGCCATACCGACGGCCGTCATGATTCCCTGGCCTAGCGGGCCGGTGGTGGTCTCGACGCCCGCCGTCAGCCCGTGCTCGGGGTGTCCCGGCGTTCGACTGTCCCACTGGCGAAAATCTCTGATCTCCTCCAGCGGCAGGTCGTAGCCGCTCAGATGCAGCATGCCGTACAGGAGCATCGAAGCGTGGCCGGCGGAGAGAACGAAACGATCTCGGTCGAACCACTCGGGATTGCGCGGATTGTAGCGCATCTGCCGACTGAGCACGTATGCGATGGGAGCCAGCGCCATGGGAGCGCCCGGATGTCCGGAGTTGGCCTGTTGGATTGCGTCGATGGCGAGGGTCCGGATCGTCTGAATGGAGAGCTCTTCGACGGGCATATCCTCGAGTGACGCCACGTCATGAACCTCCTCGGCCCCGGTTTCGGGTGCGGGGGTATTCATGCCTGTATTCGTTTCTCGCGTATCGGTCTGGGTGCGGGGAGCCCGGTGGCCGGGCGCTCGACGCCCCCACGATACCACCGGCAAGAGCGGTGCGCACCTCCCCCCTCGGGCTCGTGGCGGGACTCCCGGCGGGAACGACTCGCCGGTAGGTTTCCACCCCACCACATGCGCCCTTTTGCGGTAACCGGGTAAGCGGTGGACATTGAAGATCGGCGACCGCGCGGCCGGTTCAATCCGGAACCGGTTCAGAGGGCAGCCAGGCGTCCCGCGGGGGAAGCGTGACCGACGCGAAACGTACAGGCACGATTCGGCATGACGTGACCCTGCTGACCTCGGAGGACCTCTACTGGTTCAACGAGGGAAGGCACTACCGGCTATGGAAGAAGCTGGGCAGCCATGTGCTGGATCCGGGGGACGGACCGGGCGTCCTGTTCGGGGTGTGGGCGCCTGCGGCCAGCGCAGTCCAGGTCGTCGGTGATTTCAACGGTTGGAAAGGGGCCGAGCACCCGCTGGCGGCGCGCGAAGATTCGGGAATCTGGGAGGGGTTCGTCCCCGGCCTTCGCGTCGGGGCGAAGTACAAGTACCGGATTCGGGGTGGAGATGGGCGGTGGCATGAGAAGGCCGACCCGCTGGCCCGCGCGACCGAGCTTCCACCGGCGACGGCCTCGGTCGTCTGGGAAGACGACTACGAATGGGGCGACGGGGAGTGGGTCGAGTCCCGCGGCGAGCACAACGCGCTGGATCGGCCGATCGCGATCTACGAGGTCCATCTCGGATCCTGGATGCGCCCCCCCGACGGCAGATTCAATTCCTATCGTGACACGGCCGAGCGCCTGGCGGCTCACGTCGAGACGACCGGATTCACCCACGTCGAGTTGATGCCGGTCACCGAGCACCCGTTTTTCGGTTCGTGGGGCTACCAGACCACCGGGTACTTCGCCCCGACCTCGCGCTACGGATCGCCAGCGGATCTCAAGTACCTGGTGGACTACCTGCACCGCCAGGGGATAGGAGTGATCTTCGACTGGGTGCCGAGCCATTTCCCGGGCGATGCTCACGGCCTGGCGACGTTCGACGGAACGCACCTGTACGAGCACGAGGATCCGAAGATCGGCTTTCACCCCGACTGGAGCAGCTGGATCTTCAACTACGGGCGACACGAGGTCAGGAGCTTCCTGATCAGCAGCGGCCTGTTCTGGATGGAGGAGTTCCACGCGGACGGTCTGCGGGTGGATGCCGTGGCCTCGATGTTGTACCGGGACTATTCGCGGGAAGAGGGGGAGTGGATCCCAAACGTATTCGGGGGTCGCGAGAACCTGGAGGCGATCGAGTTCCTCAAGGAGTTGAACCGGGAGGTCTACCGCAGCTTCCCGGGCACCCAGACGTACGCCGAGGAGTCGACCGCCTGGCCCGGGGTCTCCCGCCCGGTGGACGTGGGGGGGCTGGGGTTCGGGTTCAAGTGGGACATGGGGTGGATGAACGACACGCTGCGCTACATGGCGCTGGACCCGATCCACCGTCAGTGGCACCACCACCACCTCACGTTTCGACAGGTGTACGCGTTCTCCGAGAACTTCGTGCTCCCGTTCTCGCACGACGAGGTCGTGCATGGGAAGGGGTCCATGTGGGGGCAGATGGCTGGAGACGAGTGGCAGAAGTTCGCCAATCTCAGGGTCCTCTACGGGTGCATGTACGGTCAGCCCGGGAAGAAGCTGATGTTCATGGGCGCCGAGCTGGCGCAGCGGGCGGAGTGGGACCACGAGTGGGAGTTGGAGTGGGGGCGGCTGGCCGATCCGATGCACGCCGGAGTGCTTCGCTGGGTGGCCGACCTGAATCGGCTGTACCGCGAAGAGCCGGCGATGCACGAACTCGACTGCGACGGTGCGGGCTTCGAGTGGATAGCTCCCGACGACCATCTCCAGAACGTGCTCAGCTTCCTGCGGCGGCGGAGAGACGGGTCAGGCCCGATACTGGTCGTGTGCAATTTCTCGCCTACGCCCAGGCCGGGCTACCGGGTCGGCGTGCCGGTCGGAGGGCGCTGGCACGAGAGGCTGAACAGCGACGCGGTCACCTACGGGGGCTCCGGTGTGGGCAATCTGGGAGCGGTCGTGGCGGAAGATCGCCCATTCCACGGCCGGGAGTGGTCACTGGACCTCACCCTGCCACCTCTTTCCGTCGTCTTTTTCCAGGCTGAGGAAACCGGTCCTTGAGCGAGACCCACGTCTGCATCCACGCCCATTTCTACCAGCCGCCGAGAGAGAATCCCTGGCTCGAGGAAGTGGAGCCGGAGCCATCCGCCGCCCCGTATCGCGATTGGAACGAGCGAATCACGGCCGAGTGCTACGCTCCGAACGGTGCGGCCCGGGTGACCGACTCGAACGGCAGAATCAGGGCGATCCGAAACAACTACGCATCCATCAGCTTCAATTTCGGGCCGACGCTCCTCGGCTGGATGGAGCTGAACGCCCCCGCGACGTATGGCGCCATCCTCGAAGCGGACGCCGAGAGCATGGAGCGGTTCGAGGGGCATGGGTCGGCGTTGGCCCAGCCGTACAACCATATGATCATGCCTCTCGCGAATGCCCGCGATCGACGCACCCAGGTGGCGTGGGGGATCGCCGATTTCAGGCAACGGTTCGGGCGAGACCCGGAGGGAATGTGGCTGCCGGAGACGGCGGTCGACCTGGATACCCTGGAGGCTCTCGCCGAGGGTGGGATCCGGTTTACCGTCCTCGCTCCTCACCAGGCTGCGCGCGTGCGCTCGCCGGGAGGCGAGTGGCACGACGTGGGACCCGAAGGGCCTGATACGGCGGTCTCCTATCGCCAGGTTCTGCCGTCCGGGAGGGTCATGTCGCTGTTCTTCTACGACGGCCCGACGTCGCGTGCGGTCGCGTTCGAGAAGCTCCTGGATGACGGCGAGACGCTGGCTGCCCGCTTGATGGGGATCGCGCGCTCCAGGGACGAGGCGGGGGGTGGCCTCGTCCACATCGCCACGGATGGCGAGACCTACGGGCATCACCACGGGCACGGGGACATGGCGCTGGCGGTTGCGCTCGGTCGAATCGAGCGCGAGCCCGGAGTTCGCCTGAGCAATTACGCCCTCTACCTGGCCGCACACCCGCCCGAGCACGAGGTCCAGATCTTGGAGGCCACGGCGTGGAGTTGCGCGCACGGCGTGGAGCGGTGGCGATCGGACTGCGGTTGTTCCACGGGTGGAGAGGCCGACTGGAACCAGGCGTGGCGAGTGCCCCTGCGGGATTCTCTTGACGGTCTATCCAGCGAACTGGCCCGCGTATTCGAGGAGAAGGCCGAGGGGGTCCTCGCGGATCCCTGGAAGGCTCGCGACGCATACATCGAGGTCGTCCTCGGTTCGGATGCCGAAAGGACTGCTTTCCTGGACGCGTGGTGCATCGGGGACGGCGACCAGGCTCGGGCACTGGCGCTCCGCCTCCTGGAAATGCAGCGCTGCGCCATGCTCATGTTCACCAGCTGCGGCTGGTTCTTCAATGACCTCGCCGGAATCGAGACACGGCAGATCCTTCTCTACGCGGCGCGCGCACTCGACCTGGCGGACTCCGTCGAGGCCGGCGATGTTCGCGACGACTTCATGGAAAGACTCTCTGAGGCTGAGGGTAACGGACCGGAAGCGCGGAATGGGCGGGAGCTGTTTCTCGACGAGAGCCGCGCGGCCCGCGTTTCGGCGCCGGATATCGCGGCCGATTGGGTTGCCCGCCAGGTGTTGGCGGTCCCGGGGCGGGAATACGTGGTCTGGAGCGCCGAGGGGCGCTGGGCGGCGGCGTCGACCCCGGAGGCCCGGTCCGTGGCCGGCGAGATCCGGGTCACCGACCGGAGGACCGCTTCGAACAGCGACCTGAAAGGCAGGGCCCTGGCCCGGGCTCCGGACCTTTTGCGCATCGAGATTCGGTCGGAGTCGAACGGGCCTGGAGAAACGGCTCGCTCCTGGACCATGGAACGTGCCGATCTTCATCCGGACACCCGATCCGAGATCGAGGAAGCGGACGAGAAGCGCGGTGAACGGGATGCGGCGATCGGGGCGATCTGGGCCGCGATCGAGACTCTCGCCGGTGCGGGCGTGGAGGGCCGCGAAGACTCTCTGGGGGAGCTGGACGCTCTTCTGGCGCGGGCCGAGCTCGATGAACTGGAGCTTCCGCTCTGGGCGCTGCAGAATGCGTGGTGGCGCCTGACGCGAGGCAGGGAAGGGTCGCTGGATGAGGGTGAAGCAAGCGTGGCTGTCCGGCTGGGTTTCGCTCCCTGACCGTCACCGGGACTCGTACGAATGCTACTCCTCGTCGCGGCTTCCTCTACGGAACAGGATGCGATTGGTGGCGTCCATTACGGCGGCCGCCGCCGCTGCCACGTGCGTGGTCCGGACGGGAACCGCCCCTATGTAACGTGTACCCTCGCTGTCCTCGTCGCGGAGAGCGACGAGGATGACGTCGGCGTCAAACGCGTGCATCAGCTTGACTCCCACGAATCGGAAGGGTGGCGTCTTCGTGACTTCGCGGATCGCCTCGAGGGTCGCGAGCGCGGCCAGGCGGATCTCGATGGTTTCCGTGCCGATCCCCTCCGCTTCTGCCACGTGCGAACGGTCTTCGAAGCTCAGTTCGACACGGACGCGCACCCGCGAACCCGGCTGACGCTCGGCATCGGCCGCGACGAACCGAACCCTCTTCTCAGGGCCGGCTTCGGGCTGCTGCTGGCCTGACGCGTCCTGTGCGCTCAACGATACTCCTTGCAGTGCACGTAACGGGGTCCGCTCCGAACCACCTGCCCCGGCGACGAACCACCGGGGCACCATACCGCGCAAGGCGGCCCTACGCCATACGCGCGCCCGATGTCCGCCTTCGTGTGGATCCTGGTCGGGCTGGCGACGACCTCGGCGCAGGATCAGATTGCTCGCATGACTCATGCCGAAACAAGGGCCCGGGGGCCGACGTTCTACGTACCCGGGATTTCGGGCCGGACCGCCGGCGAGGTGCTGGCCCTGGGCGACGACGAGTCGCGCCATGTCCGGGCGCTCCGCCTCGAGCAGGGGGCGCGCATCAAGCTGACCGATGGGGCGGGATCCTTGTGGGAAGGCCGGTTGGCCGAGGGAGGCCGCTCGGCGACCTGCGTTCTCGAGTCGGTGTTGAGTCCTGCCGCGGCCCTTCCGGTGGAACTGGCGTTCGGGGTCGGGAACAAGGCACACGTGATGTGGCTGGTCGAGAAAGCTACTGAGATGGGCGTCGGCCGCCTGGTGCCACTCGAGTCTGAGCGGACGCGTTCCGTATCGGATGCCGGCCGGTCGCCGGCCTTCTGGAACAAGGCCGAAAGAAGGGCCATCTCGGCCTTGAAACAGAGTGGCGGCGCGTGGCTTCCGGAAATGGAGCCCCCTCGCTCCCTCGTTGACTACGCCGAGCCGGCTGCAGGGTCGGCCGGCAGCGGCGCCAGCGGCACGACGCTTCGGGTTCGACTCGACGGCGCTGGCGATCGACTCAGAAAGGTCATCGATCCGTGGGGCGGGACGGATCGCCTTGGATTGCTGGTTGGTCCCGAGGGTGGGTGGAGCGAGGGCGAAATCTCGCTCCTGGATGATGCCGGGTTTCGGCCAGCCAGCCTGGGCCCCCTGGTGCTCCGATTTGAAACGGCGGCCGTCGCGGGCCTGGCGGTCGTCGCACAGCAGGTTCTCGATCGTGCTGGAACGGGAGACCGTCCATCTTCGAGGGACACGGGAGGGTAGCTCATGGTCAGCGATGATTGTCTGTTCTGCAGGATCGTTCGTGGTGAGATCCCGGCGGACGTGGTGGCCGAGGGCGAATCGTGGCTGGCGTTCCGCGATATACAGCCCCAGGCTCCGGTTCACGTCCTCGTCATTCCGCGGCGGCACGTGGAGAGTGTGGATTCGCTCGCGCCGGAAGATGCTGATCTGTCGGGAGATCTGCTTCTGGCTGCAGCCGAAGTCGCTCGCGTGGAAGGGATCGCGGAGTCCGGCTACCGCGCCGTGACCAACGTGGGGGAGAGGGCCGGACAGAGCGTGTTTCACCTTCACGTACACGTCCTTGGGGGGAGGCGAATGCGGTGGCCTCCCGGCTGATTCGGAGCGAGCGTTGAGCCGGGTCGAGGACCTGGACCGGGCGGAGAGGCACGCGCTGGCGGTCCTGGAGTTCCCGCGGGTTCTGGACCGCATCGCGACGCACGCGTCTTCAAAGCCCGGGCGCAGGGATGTCATGAGCCTTCGTCCGTGGCGCGAGCCGGATGCCGTCGACGAAGCGCTTGCCGTCACGGACGAGATGGTAGGCCTGCTGCTCCGACTCGAGCAGTGGTCGCCACCCCCGATTCCCGATGCCGGGCCTGTGGTCCGAAAGGCGGGGGTGGAAGGGGCGGCGCTGGACCCCGCGCAGCTGGCGAGCATCCTGACACTGCTTCGGGCCTCTCGACGGGCGCGGGCCGACCTGCGGAAGTTTGCCGACGATCTGTCTCGCCTGGCGGACCTCGGAGACCGGATGGCCCGGCTTCCCGAGATCGAGGCGCGGCTCGATCGTTCCCTCGATCCCAACGGCGGGCTGTCTGACGCGGCCTCGCCGGACCTCGGTCGCATTCGCAAGTCGCTGCGCGGAAGCCGGTCTTCCCTGGTGCGTCGTCTCGAGCGGTACGTGAGGCAGCTCCCCGAGCGCCTCCAGGTGACGGACGCGTCGGTCACGCTGCGGGCCGGCCGGTACTGCGTTCCGATACGGCGCGAGGGCATGTCGCAGGTCGGCGGCATCGTCCACGACGAATCGGCGACGCATCGAACGGTGTTCGTCGAGCCGCCCGAGGCGATCGAAGCCATGAACCGGATCGCCGAGCTGGAACGCGACGAAGTCCGCGAGATTCAACGCGTGCTGCGCGAGTTGACGGAGCTCCTCCGTCCGGAGGAGCCCGCTCTGACGCAAAGCCTGCTGGCGCTGGCGGAGGCGGACAGTCTGTACGCCAGGGCGCGGTATGCCCTCGAACATGGCGGGTGCCGACCGGTCGTTGCGACCGATGACCGGTCCGCAGGCGGCGTGTCTTATCGAGCCGTCGACGCCAGACACCCGCTGCTCGAGACCACAGGGGAGCCGGTGGTGTCGTTTCACCTGGACCTTCATGCTGACGAGAGAGTCCTCTTGATCAGCGGGCCGAACGCCGGCGGGAAGACCGTTCTTCTCAAGGCGATCGGCCTTCTCTCTGCCATGGCGCAGTCCGGGATCATTCCTCCCGTGGCGGAAGGGACGCGACTCCCTCTGTTTCGCTCCTTCCACGCGATCATCGGGGACGAGCAGTCCATCCAGGCATCACTCTCGACATTCAGCGCGCAAGTCGAGGGCCTGCGTCAGATTCTCGAGACAGCCGACGGGTGCTCGCTCGTCCTGGTCGATGAACTGGGGGGCAATACGGATCCTGCTGAAGGCGGGGCACTGGCGGCGGCCGTTCTGCTGCGGCTTGCCGCGCAAGGGGGGCTCTCCGTGGTGACGACCCACCTCGGCGAGCTGAAGGATCTCGCGGCGCAGGAGACGGCGATCGTCAACGCGTCGCTTCAGTTCGACACGGAGGCTATGCGGCCCACGTTCCGATTGCTGCGCGATCGACCGGGTCGGAGCTACGCGCTGGAGATCGCGCGGCGCCTGGGCTTGCCCGATGACGTTCTGGCCACGGCACGTTCGCGCCTGACAGGAGGAGAACGGCGAGTCGAGGCGCTGCTGAGCGAGTTGGAGGAAAGAGAGGCCGAAGTGGCCCGACTGGCGCTTGAAGCCCGGCTGGCCGCACACCAGACGAACGAGACCCGCCACAACCTGGACGAGACCGTCGAGCGCCTCGAAAAGCGCGAGAAGGAGGTCGAGAGGGAGGCGCGGAAACGGGTGGAGCGGTACCTGCTCGATGCGCGCCGGTCGGTGGAGAGAGAGGTGGAGCGACTGCGGCAACTCCATGCGGCCCTATCCGCTGGTTCGCCGGCGGAGCGTGAGGTGGTGGATGCCGCGGTGCGGGAGACTCGAGCCGGGATCGAGCAGCTGTTGCGTGAGAGCCGGGTCGCGGACGAGGAGGATTCCCCGAACCGTGAGTTCGCCGGGGACGGGCTCGTAGTGGGCGAGGGGGCGCGGTCGAGATCGCTGGCCGTCGAAGGGGAACTGCTCGAGATTCGGGGCCACGAAGCGGTCCTCGAATCGGGAGGAATGCGCTTCACCCTGACCCTGGCCGACCTCGAGCCGACGGGCCGCGCCATGCGAGGCAGGGCGTCCAATCCGGCCCCGCCTCTACCAGAGATCGCTCCGACGACGGAGATCGATATGCGCGGTCTGCGCGTCGAGGAAGTCGAAGGTGCGCTTTCGCAGGGACTCGACGCCGCCTTCGTGAACGACGTGCCCAGTCTTCGAATCATCCACGGAAAGGGGACCGGTGCGTTGCGGCAGGAGGTTGCCAGGGTCCTCGAGGGCGATGGCCGGGTCCAGACGTACCGGCTCGGAGGTTTCCAGGAAGGGGGCTCAGGGGTTACCGTAGTCGAGTTCGTGAGCGCGATCAATTGAGCGGAGGACGACCAAGATATTGAGGTGTACCGCGACTACTCCGGCGGAAGGAGCAGCGAACGCTGATGGTTAGCGACGCGCTGGTTCAGGAGATCCGGGAGCGCGCCGAGATCCTGGAGGTGTGCGGAGAGTTCGTCCAGCTCAAACGATCAGGCAAGACGTATCGAGGCCCCTGTCCCCTGCACGGCGGAGAGGGGCCGAATTTTTCGGTGGACCCCGTCCGGGGCATCTTCAAGTGTTTCGTGTGTGGAGAGGGAGGGGATGTCTTTTCCTTCCTCATGAAGCACCTGGGCCTCGACTTTCCATCGGCGGTGCGACAGGTCGCGGGGCGAGTGGGAATCGAGGTACCCGAGGACTCTGAACGCCGGGAAGATCCGTTCGCTCACCTGCGCGAGGTGACGGCCTTCGCCGAGGAATGGTTCCGCTCCATGCTTCTCGATCCGGAGAACGGCGGTCAGGCCAGGGCCTATCTCACCAGCCGAGGAGTGGATCCAGACGACGCCGAAGAGTACGGGTTGGGCTACGCGCCGGAGGGCTGGCGTCGACTGCGTGACGCGGCGCACTCCCGCGGGATCGGCGACGAGGACTTGCTGGAGGCCGGACTTCTCGCCACCAGTGACAGGGCGGACGAGCCGTACGATCGGTTCCGCAACCGCGTCATGTTCTCGATCCGTGATCTGCGGGATCGTCCGATCGCGTTCGGCGGCCGCGTGCTGGCGGATGGGGACGAGCATGCTCCAAAGTACATCAACTCTCCTGAGACCCCGATCTTCCACAAGAGCCGCACGCTGTACGGACTGAACCGGGCCAGGCACGCCATCCGGAGGGAGGAGCACTCGCTCGTTACAGAGGGCTTCATGGATGCCCTGTCACTGCATCTCGGTGGTTTCCCGACCGCCGTGGCCCCGCTGGGAACGGCGCTCACCTCCGAACAGGCAGACCTGCTCAAGCGGTACTCCAGCAGGGTGTACATGCTCTACGACAGCGACTCGGCGGGCCTGCGGGCCACGTTTCGAGCGGGCGACGTACTGCTTGCCGCCGGGTGTCACCCCATGGTGGTGAGCTTTCCCGAGGGGGAGGATCCGGATTCCCTGTTGCGGAGCAAGGGGCCGGATGCGTTGCGGGAGTACATCGGGGACGCGGTCGATGTACTGGAGCGCAAGCTGCAGATCCTGGAACGCCAGGGGTATCTGGACAGCATCGAGGGGAAGCGGCGGGCTGTCGACGGGCTCCTCAGTACTCTTCGATCCGTGCGGGATCCAGCCCTTCTCGACATCTATCTCGCGAGAGCTGCAGAGCGAACGGGAGTCCGCCGGGACACGCTGGTGAGCGAGGTGGCTCGCGAGCGGATGGTGGCCAGGCCGAGACGGGGAGCCGACGGTGGTCGCTCGGCGACGGGGGTGACGTTGCCTACCGAGGAGCGGCGTGGGGGCGACCCCCTGGAGCGTTCCCTCCTCCTGCTGTTGGCAAGGGACCGGGACCTCTTGGAGGTCGCGGTCGAGACCGGACTCGAGGAGCGACACTTCAGGGACGAGTTGCTCCGCCACATCTATCGGGCCCTTCTCGGTGCATCCGAAGGAGACCTCGATCTGTCAGACGAGGCGGCGCCAGTGTGGACCGCGTTGCAGGAGGACGATATCGAGGTCGTACACGCCCGGGATGCGTTCAAAGAGACCGTGCGACGCGTGGTGCACCGGGCGAAGCTGGATCGTCTCGCTCAGATCGACCGCGAGTTGGAGCTGGCGGCAGAAGACCAGGCCAGGAGCCTGTTGATCGAGAAGGAAGAACTCGCGCGAGAGCTCAGGGGCGCCGGTGTCCCGTTGAGTTTCGTACGACGATATTCGGAGAAGGCCCGCGCCTGAAGCACGGGTCACATGACTTTCTGATGACGGGGAGGCAATGGAAGGAAATACAGTAGAGAGTCTTCTGCAGCTGCAGGAGATCGACGCCCTGATTGGCGACAGGAGGGTGAGACTCAGCGCTCTGCGGTCCGAGTCCGAGACGCTGGTCGCCGAGCTGGAGGGACTGGAGAAGGAAACGGTGGCCCTGAACGCTCGCCTCGAAGCGGCTGAGGAGGAACTGCGCCACGCGGAGCGCACCGTCCAGGCTGGCAGGGCTACGCTCAAGCGGTTGCAGACTCGTGCACAGGAAGTGCACAACATGCGCGAGCACACGGCTGCCCGGGCCGAAGTCGACGCCGCGAGGCAGAATCTCGAGCTGGCGGAAGACGAATTGCTCGAAGCGATGCAGGACCAGGAGACGGCCCGAGCGGCGCTGACCGATCTCGAAGGTGACATCGCCAGCCGGCAGCAGGAGTACGGCGAACGCCTCTCCGAACTGGATGCGGAGCACCGGAGACTCGAAGAGGAGATCGCCATCGAACTGGATCGCAGGAGCAACCGGGCCCTGCGGATCGATGAGCGGGCGCGCAGCATGTACGACACGGTTCGACGTGGAAGAGCCGACAGTGCGCTGGCGCCGCTGGTCGATGGCGTGTGCGGACATTGCTACACCGCCATCCCCCTTCAGACACAGCAGGTGATTCGAGCGGGTCGGGTGCTCGTGGTTTGCGAAACGTGCGGCGTCATCCTGCACATCGTGGATTGAACTCCCGCGAGCGGCACACTCTGATCGGACGTCCCAACTGGGGCCTCGCGGCGGGCAAGCGATGAACAGCCGCGGCTCGGGGCCGCGCCGCTGGATCATGCCGCTTCCTCTGCGCGAGGAGTCGGTCGCCGCCCTCGCTGGATCCGTGGGCCTGCCCGAGGACGTGTGCCGGGTCCTTCTCCGCCGTGGCATCGACTCGTCCGAGGACGCTCGCTCGTTCCTGCGGCCCCATCTCTCGTCCATTCCCTCGCCCTTCGAGCTTCCAGACATGCAGGCGGCCGTTGAGCGCGTGGAACGGGCGCTGGTCGAAGATGAGTCGATTCTGGTGCACGGCGACTACGATGCCGACGGAATGTCCGCCGCTGCGCTGCTCACGCTCGGACTGCGCGAACTCGGCGGACGGGTGGAGCCTTTCGTCCCCCACCGAACGCGCGACGGCTACGACCTTTCCGATGCGGGGATCCGAAAGGCCACCGAGGTCGGGGCCTCGCTCATCCTCACGGCGGATTGTGGGGTGACGGCCACGGACGCGGTGTCGAAGGCGACGGCGCTGGGCATCGACGTGGTCATCACGGACCACCACCGGCCGAGCGGAGAGATCCCCGGGGCGATCGCCGTCGTGGATCCCATGCTGCCGACCAGTCGCTACCCGTTCCGCGACCTGTCAGGGGTCGGCGTAGCCTACAAGCTCCTGTCGGCGTTGTACGAGCGGGCGGGACTCGAGGCCCCGAGACTGAACCAGCATCTCGACCTCGTTGCGCTCGGGACCGTGGCCGACCAGATGCCGTTGACAGGCGAGAACCGCATCCTCGTGCGGGCCGGGCTGCGCGCGCTCGAACGCACGCGAAAGGCAGGCCTTCGCTCCCTGCTGGCCAGTGCCGGACTGCAGGCTGACCGTCGAATCGAGGCCGAGGACATCTCCTTTCGGGTCGCGCCGCGTCTCAACTCGGTCGGTCGAATGGACGAAGCCGATGCCGGACTGCGACTTCTCCTTGCCGTTGAGGCTCGCGAGGCCGAGCGACTGGCCGATCACCTGGAGCGCCAGAATGCGGAGCGTCGCCTGACGGATTCGCGGGTGTACGAGGAAGCCCGCAAGCAGGCCCGATCCCGTTTGAGAGAGGGCGACCAGGCCGTGGTGCTGTGGGGGGATGACTGGCACCCGGGGGTGCTCGGAATCGTGGCATCCCGCCTCGTCGAGAGCTACCACAGGCCGGCGGTCGTCATCTCGTTTGACGGGGACGTGGGCAGGGGGTCCGGGCGATCGACCGGCGGATTCCACCTCTTCGATGCTCTCCAGGAATGCGAGCCGCTGCTCGAGCGCTTCGGAGGACACCGGATGGCTGCGGGGCTCACCGTTCGGCGGGACCGTGTCGAAGAGCTCGCGGAGCGGCTGAAGGAGATGGCGCGGCGCGACCTCGCGGACCGTGAGCCAGCTCAGGAGCTGCGGTTGGATCTCGAGGTACGGCTCGAGAGGCTGGGCGATAGCCTGCTACGCGGGCTGAGCCACCTGGCTCCGTTCGGGTCCGGGAATCCGACACCGATCCTGATGGTGCGGAACGTGACGCTCGATCGTCCGACACGCGTCGGCAACGACGGCGCACACCTACGCTTTCAGCTGGTCGGCGAGGGGAAGCGGATACCGGCGATCGCGTTCGGCATGGGCCGCAGACTGTCGGAGGCTCGATCTGCCGACAGGGCGGACGTGGCGCTCGAGATCGCCGAGAACAGTTGGAACGGCCGGCGCGAAGTTCAGGCTCGAGTTCTGGACTTCCGGCCCACCGAGTCGTGAGCCTTCGGATCGTTTCCGGGCAGTTCCGGGGACGTCGTATCGAGGCGCCCGCGGGGCGATCGACCCGGCCGACCCGCGAGGCTGTCCGGGAGGCCTGGTTCAACGTACTGGGCGATCGAGTGGTCGGCGCCCGCGTCCTGGACCTGTTCGCGGGCTCGGGTGCACTGGGCTTCGAGGCACTCTCCCGGGGTGCGGCGCACGTGCACTTCGTCGAGTCGGACAGGGCGGTCCTTTCGGTCCTGAGACGCAACATCGAGGTCCTCGGTGTAGAGTCGCGTACCGAAATCACCAGGGCCGATGCGCTGGCCCTGGTGGCGGTTCCCGAACGCGTGGCTGAGGGCGCGTGGGACCTGGTGCTCGCCGACCCGCCGTACGATGGAGAAGCGGCTGTCGAGCTGGTATCCGCCTTCAGTCGGGGTGCTCTTCCGGGTATCCTGTGTGTGGAGCACGCGGTGGGCGTAGATTTCCCGGTGGAGCCGGACTGGCAACGGCGCTACGGGGAGACCGTCCTCTCGATCTTTCTGGATGCGAGTGAAGGAGCCACCCATGGTTGACGAACGGATCGCCATCTACCCGGGGTCTTTTGATCCCCTGACCCTGGGGCACGATGACATCGTGCGGCGCTGCCTCAGGCTCGTGGATCGGGTCGTGATCGCGATTGCGGGTAGCGCTTCACAGGTGAAGAACCCGGCGTTCTCGCTCGGTGAACGCGTCGAGTTGACTCGCGAGGTCTACGCGGACGAGCCAAGAGTGGAGGTCGTCCAGTTCCAGGGACTGCTGGTCGACTTCGCCCGGCAGAGCGGCGCACGCCTGATCGTGAGAGGGCTGAGGGCGGTCAGTGATTTCGAGTACGAGTTCCAGATGGCCCTGATGAACCGATCGCTGTGGCCTGAGATCGAGGTGATCTTCATGGCGCCCGCCAGCAACTACACCTTTCTCAGCTCGTCACTGGTCCGAGAGGTCTCCCGGCTTGGTGGGGACGTGTCCGGTTTCGTTCCGGCTCCCGTCCTCCGGGAACTGACCCGGGTGTACGGCGCGGCCGTGAACGGCGAGTGAGTTTCCTCGCCGGGTTGCGGGAGCGGGCGGCGCGGACGAACCCTCGGATCGGCTTTCCCGAGGCGACCGAGACGCGCACCGCCGATGCGATTCGGCGTCTGGCCGAGGAGGGTGCCGTTCGGCCGGTCGTCGTCGAGTCGGTCGCGAACCTCGATCCCGGCCTGCAGGAGTGCGGGGTGGAAGTACTCGATCCGTATGCCCCGGGCAGGAGAGGGGAAGTGGCCGACTTGCTCCCGGAGATCAGCTCGGGCGGACCGGTGGACACGCTGCGTTTCGCGGTTGCACAAATGCACCGAGGCCGGCTGGACGGGGTGGTCGCCGGTGCGAGGAGCGCGACCGCGGACGTGCTCCGGGCGGGGCTCAGGATCGTCGGGACGGCCGAGGGGATTCGGACGGTCTCCAGCTCGTTTTACATGGTGCCGCCGGGCGGTTCGCCGGCCGACGTGCTCACGTTCACGGACGCCGGGGTAGTCCCGGCTCCGACCCCCGAGCAGCTGGCCGAGATCGCCCAGGCCGCCTGCCGGGCACGACGGCTCATCGTCGGTGACGAGCCGAGAGTCGCTTTCCTGTCGTACTCGACGCTGGGATCCGCGGACGGCGATTCGGTCCGGGCGGTACGGGAAGCCTTGCGCGAGTTTCGGGAGCGCGAGCCGGATGTTATCTGTGACGGGGAGCTGCAAGTGGATGCGGCGCTCGTGCCCGAGGTGGCGGCGATCAAGGCCCCGGGCTCGACGTTGGCCGGGCGAGCAAACGTTCTGGTCTTCCCGAACCTGGACGCCGGGAACATCGGCTACAAGCTGGTCCAGCGTCTGGCCGGGGCCCACGCCCTGGGCCCCGTACTGCAAGGACTCGCCGGACCTCTGAACGACCTGTCGCGCGGGGCCTCGACGGAGGACATCGTGCACATGGCGTATATCACGGCGCTCATGACGGAGGCGCCACGAAAGCTGTAACGCGAATCACCTGAGTGAGGGCTGCAATGTTTTCGATCATCGAGATGAATGGGATTACGATCGTGGAGGTCGGCGGCGAGCTGATCGTGGGCAACCGTCAGGACCTGAAGGACACGGTTCTCGAGCGGTTGGAGTCGGGTGATCGGCGGTTTCTCATCGATTTCTCCAGTTCCAGCTACATCGACTCCAGCGGACTGGGCGTTCTGGTGAGCCTGTCAAAGAAGATCAGGGAGTCCGGCGGAGCGCTGCGTCTCGCTGGGCTTAACGAGGACCTTCGCACCCTGTTCGAGCTGACGAAGCTGGATACGCTGTTCCAGATCGCGGACACGCGCGCGCGGGCCATCGGCGAGTTCTGACGGGTGTCAGAATCACCGGCGACCGCCCTCGTCTGCTCCAACCGCAGAGAGGTGTCCGACAGCCTGATCCAGGGACTCGGGCCACTCGGCGCTTCCTGCCAGGTGGCGTCGATGCGGCAGGAGTGGCCGGGTGACGCCCCGGGGATCGCCTTCATCGACCTGGCCGATGCCGGACAGCCCGTTCGCGAAGTACGACTTACCTACGGTCCAGGAACCGATCTCGTGGCCGTCGTGGACAACGAGTCCGTCGAGCGCCTCATCCCGGCTCTGGCCGCAGGGTGCGGGGATTATCTCTTCTTCCCGATCAATAGCGACGAACTGGGGCTGAAGTGGCGGAAGCACGTGTTGGGAGAGGGTGGAACGCGCGCCAGGCGTCCGGGCGGCCTGGCCGGGAGCATCCAGCTCGAGTTCCCTTCGAGAGTCGGATTCGTCCGTGAGGTAGTGGCCGAAGTGGTCGATGCCTGTGAACGACTGGCCTTCTCGGGTTCTCGAGCGACGCTGAACCTGCGGGTCGCGGTGGGCGAGGCCCTTTCCAATGCCATCCTGTATGGAAACCAGGAGGATCCGCGGAAGCTCGTGAGGGTGGCGGCGGCGCTGCGCCCGGGCTCGGCGGAAGTCACGGTCACCGACGAGGGGCCGGGTTTCGACCCGCACGCGATTCTGGATCCGACACGCCCTGAGAACAGGGAACGCAGCCATGGCCGGGGACTCTTTCTACTGCGGTCACTGACGGACGAAGTGCGCTTCAATGACCGCGGAAACTCCATCACCCTGACGCTCCGGGAATAGGCTCGTGGAAGCCGAACGAGACCGGAAGGCCGGGCCCGAGGACGCGGTGGAATCGAACGGGCCGAGCGATGATGGGGGACACGCGGATGCCCCGCACATGCTCACCAGCGACCGGCTGGAAGAGTATCTGGACTCATTTCACCGGCTGACCGGGATTCGCTCCAGGCTCGTAGTCGAATCGGATTCGGCCGAAGTCACGGCCCACGACTCGCTGGGTGACGCGCGCGGGGTGGAGTTCACGGAGTCCTCGTGGCTGGTAATGCCGTCCGTGCGCATGCGCCTGGCGGTGGCCCCGGCGTCCGGAGACGAGGAGCGGCGGCTCGTTGCGTTGCTCCGGGAGTCTGCGAGCCGCCTGGTCGCATCGGAGCGGGAGGCGCGTTTCTTCTCCGTGGAGCTCGCGGATCGATACGAGGAGATCGATCTGCTGACGTCGGTGGGAGAGATTCTCGGGTCGGTCGTCCACCTGGAACGAGCGGTAAGCCGATTGCTGTCGCGGCTGGCCGATGTCCTCAACGCCGACTGTGCAGCGGTCTGGGTGCCGGAAGAAGGCGAGTCCCTGCGCCTACTGGCGGCGGGTGGTGCAGCGGCGCCCGAGCTTACGGCGGACCCCGAGGCGCGTGCCCGGGAGTGGATCGACAGAGCCATGCGGATGCACCTGCCCCAGATCCGACCTCGGCGCGGCCTCGCCAGGGAGGAAGGCGATCGCACGCTGCTGGCGGTTCCGCTGAGACACTCGGTGCTTCACGGAAGTACTCTTCCCCTGGGGGTGCTCGCGGCCAGGGGACGGGAAGGCAGGGACACCTTCTCTCAGGCGGACGTCAATCTGGCGGCGACCGTCGCAGCTCACCTCGCCGCCGCGATCGAGAACGACCGATTGACGCGGGAAAGCCTGGTCCAGGAGAGAATGCTCGTCGAGATGGAACTGGCGCACCACCTTCAGATGAAGCTCCTGCCCGATCTCGGCGACTTCGACGGGGTGGCGGACGTGGCCGGTCGTTGCGAGCCGGCTGAGTCGGTGGGTGGTGACTTCTACCACCTGTTCAGGCTTCCGGGGAACCGTCTGGGCGTGATGCTGGGCGACGTGAGTTCCCACGGGTATTCCGCGGGCCTCATCATGGCGCTGACCATGAGCGCGGCATCGATCACGGTTCGCGAGCGCGAAGAGCCCTCGGACGTCCTGAGGGGGATTCACCATGAGCTGGTCCGGAAACTCGAGTCCACCGAGATGTACATGACGTTGTGCTACGCAGTCCTGGACCCGACGGCCGGAAAGATCCGTTATGCCAATGCCGGCCACCCGCACGCGTTCCGCGTCAGCGCCACGGAAGTGCAGCGCCTCGACGCCTTGAACCCGCCTCTCGGGATCGCCGAGTTCGACGCCTACTCCCAGAAGGAGGTCGAGTGGACCCAGGGCAGGGACATGCTCCTCATGTTCACGGACGGAATCAGCGAGTGCCTGGAGAGCGACCGGATGTGGTCGGATGAGGTCCTTACGCGCATGGCCATGGAGCAGTCCGGTGCCAGCGCCCAGCAAGTCCTGGATCGTGTGTTCCAACTGGCCGAGGCTCCGGGCGGCGTGGCGGCGGATGATCGAACGGCGCTGGTGGTCAAGTAGGCGATGGTGCGGGCCAAGCGATCCCTCAGCCAGAATTTCCTGGTCGATCACAATATTCGACGGAAGATCGTCGCGGAACTCCACGCGGGACCGACGGACGAGGTTCTCGAGGTTGGGCCGGGACACGGCGAACTGTCGGATCTGCTGGTGGGCCAGGTCGCTGCGCTCGTCCTGGTGGAGAAGGACGATGTTCTCGCGTTCGAGCTGGAGGCCCGATTCGGGGGCAGAGACGATGTTCGCGTGGTGCACGCGGACGCACTCGAGGTCGACCTGGCAGCCCTGCTTCCCGGTGATCGGCCCGGACTCCTGATCTCGAACCTGCCCTATGGGATCACTTCGCCGCTGATCTTCCGGTTCCTCGACATGCGGCCGCTACCCGGCAGGATGGTCCTGCTCGTCCAGAAAGAGGTGGCGGAGCGCATAGCGGCCGCGGAGGGGAGCAAGGTGTACGGGGCGCTTTCCGTGGGAGTGCAGGCCCGGGCCGACGTGCGTGTGGTCTTTCGGGTAGGACGCGGCGCGTTCCGTCCGGCGCCAGCCGTCGATTCCGCGCTGATCGTCATCGAGCCCCATGCCGACCCGAGGAATGACGAGATGCTGCGCGCTCTTCGGGTTCTCACGCGCGTTGCCTTCTCCCGACGCCGTAAGCAGCTGGGCCGGATTCTCCGGTCCGCGCCTGAGTACGACCTCTCGGCGGCGGGTGTCGACCGCGTACTGGAGGCCTGCGCTCTTTCTCCCCAGGCTCGCCCCGAGACCCTGACCCCCGACCAGTTCATCGAACTG
>JAMJQV010000205.1 GCA_023554435.1 Gemmatimonadota bacterium
CGGTTTCCGTTCAGCTTGAGGAGAAAGTCGCTGCCGCCGGTGAATGCCTGCTCGTTCATCTCGTACCGGAGCGGATCGGTGAGGGAGTCGAACTGGCGCATTACTCCCGTGGCCGTCACACCGACGGTCGATCCGGAAGCGCCGACCTCCTGCTGGAGACGAAGCACGCCCCAGCCGGCCATCGGCTCCACCGAGACGTCGTCGAACCGGTCGAGGCCGCTATCGTACGTGCGTGCGTGTTCGGCCGAGGTCAACGCTCCCAGCGCTCCGACGGAGAGACCGTTGGAGAGACGTCCCGTTACCTTGGTGGCCCCGATGATCGTGGTCGCGTCGGGACGGTCCATGAACTGGGCGTCGGGCCAGCCGTGCGGTGACGCACCAATGCGCCGGGAGTAGTAGAACTGCGGACCCATTCGGCCGCCGTTCTCTCCACCCCCACCCAACATCTGCGCCCCTTCGACGAAGAAGGGACGTCGCTCACCGAATGTGACTTCAAAGGCCGAGAGGTTGACCACGGCCGGGTCGGCCTCCACCTGCCCGAAGTCCGGGTTCACCGTCGCGTCCAGGGTGAGGCTCGAACCGAGCCCCATCTTGAAGTCGGCCCCGATGCGACCGTCGAACTGTGCCTGCCCGCCAAACGGATCGTCCTCGTCCACGAGCTCCCGGCTGGAGACGCGCGTGTCGGAGGCCACGTAGGGCATGAACTCCTTGCGGCTGCTCGATTCCACGTCCTGGATTCCGGTGAGGTCTCCGAAGCGGGAAGCCCAGCCGGCCTCGTCACGGGGAATCGAGACCCAGTACAGGTCTTCATCCTTGGTGGGGATCCAGCGATTGACGTTGATCCCCCACTGGCCGGTGTCGTTGAATCGGAGCTGGGAAAAAGGGATGCGCATCTCGGCTGTCCAGCCGAGCGAGTCCTTGTGAACGCGCGCCTCCCAGATCGGATTGTAGGTGAAGTCCCTCCGGTGCTCGGTATCCGCCGGATTGTACCAGTCGATCCGTACGCCCGCGGCGGTCACGGCGAAGCTGTACGAAGTGCGTCGGTCCAGGTAGGTGTCCAGCGATACGGACAGGGTCTCGACGTTCCCCATCTCGTCACGGCGCGTCATCACCTCGGCGATGTTCGACGGGTCCTCGTGCAGCATCCGCGCCGCGATGTAGAGAGCCCCGCCGTCGTACACGAAGGCGATCTCCGTGCGTTCGGTGGGGGCTGCGCCCTGTACGGGTTCTTTCTGCAGGAAGTCGGCGAAGAAGTGGGCCTCGCGCCAGGCGGCATCGTCGAGGCGGCCATCGACGGTAATCAGGTCGGCATCGATTCCGACGGCCATCGCCTGCTTGGGCGGTGCCGAGCCTGCGATGGAGCTACCGGTGTTGGTGGAAGTCTGAGCGAGAGCCCCGTTGGTCGCCGTCAGCGTCAACACGATCAACGCCACGGTCCGCCGCACCACCCGACCCGTCGTCCCTGTCATCCGCCCGTCTCCCCGCCGCCCTGCGGCCTGGTCCATCTGCGCGTCCGTCGAGTCCGCCTTCAATACCAATAGACACCGTCAATTCACATAATGTTGCGTCCCGGTCAGGCAGCCGCCTCATCCTGCTTGGATTCGAGCTCCACCTGGCGCGGCTCCCAGTTCCCGATCATCTGGATGAACGCCGAGACGTACTCGGGATCGAGGTGCGTGCCGGCCTTTTCCTCGAGGAACTTGATCGTGCGAGCCGCGGGCCAGGGAGGTCGGAAGGGGCGGCGGGTGCGCAGGGCGTCATACACGTCGCACACCTGGATCAGGCGACTGACCTCGTGGGTCTGCCTGGCGAACGTGAGTTCCGGATAGCCCTCGCCGTTGAAACTGAGGTGGTGCTCGTAGGCGACCGTGGCCGGAAGCTCCATTCCCGCACCGGACGCCAGCAGAATCCTGGCCCCTTCGACCGTGTGCCCCTGGATGAGCTTCCATTCCGAGTCCGTGAGCTTTCCCTTCTTGTTGAGAACCTCGAGCGGGATCCTGGTCTTTCCCACATCGTGCAGAAGCGCG
>JAMJQV010000206.1 GCA_023554435.1 Gemmatimonadota bacterium
TCACCGAGTCCAGATTCCCGGTGGGCTCGTCCGCGAGGATGATCGAGGGCTCGTTGACCAGGGCCCGCGCTATGGCCACACGCTGCCTCTGTCCGCCGGACAGCTCGTTGGGCTTGTGATCCATCCGGTCAGCCAGGTCCACCTGGGTGAGAGCGTGCTTGGCACGCTGGATCCTCTGCCTAGCGGAGACTCCGGCATAGATCAGGGGAAGCTCCACGTTGTGCAGCGCGCTCGCCCGCGGCAGGAGATTGAACGTCTGAAAAACGAAGCCGATCTCCCGGTTTCGGATTCGGGCCAGCTCGTCGTCATCCAGGTCCTGGACGGGCTGGCCGTTGAGGACGTACTCGCCGGATGTCGGTGTATCCAGGCAGCCGATCAGGTTCATCAACGTCGACTTGCCAGAGCCCGACGGACCCATGATCGCGATGTACTCGTTCCGGCGGATACTCACGTCGACACCGCGGAGTGCGCGGACCGTCTCGGTGCCCATCACGTAGTGCTTCTTGAGATCGTGCGTTTGGATCACAATGTCGTTTGCCACGCTCATCTATCCCTCGCTGTCCTCGGCCGACGGGCCTGTCTGGTCGCCCTGTCCCTCGACACGCACCAGCGCGCCGTCTTCGAGCTCTCTGATTGCCTGGTACGTGCCTGACACCACGGTCTCGCCCTCTTCGAGTCCAGCCACGACCTCGAAATAGTTGTCGCCCGCGATACCGATCTCGACGGGCTTGAAACGAACCCGGTCTCCGTCGAGGACGTACACGCCCTCGATCGGCTCGGAGGCCGCCTCACGAGCCGGCGTTTCAATCACCTCCTCGGCGGAGACGTCGTCTTCTTCCTGTTGGACTTCTTCACCCTCCACTGGAATCCGTTCGTATTCCGACGGGTCCATGAGCGTGAGGGCGATGATCGGAATTGCCAGTACGTCGGGCCTGACCGCGGTGATCACGTCAGCGGTCGCGGACAGGTCGGTCCGGAGATCTACCCCGGGGTTCTCGAGGGTGATTCGCACCTCGAAGTCGATGGCTTGCTCGGAGCTGCTCTGCAACTGGCTTCGCGGCCGGATCGAGCTGTTACCGATCTTGGTGACCCGTCCGTGGAATTCCTGGCCCCGGAACGCGTCGATCGTCACGACCGTCGAGTCGCCGATCTCGATCTCGGGAACGTCGGTCTCGTCCACCTCGATGACGGCCTCCATGACCGAGAGATCTGCGATCGTCAGGAGCAAGCTTCCCGGGTTGTTCATCGTGCCGACGACCGCGGTCTCTCCGCGCTCCACGTTGAGCCGGGTGACGCGGCCGCTCATCGGGGCCTCGATGACGGTCTTGGCCAGGTTGTCGCGTGCTTCCCGGACGCTGGCCCGGGCCATGTTCACGCCGTGACGGGCCGACTCCGACAACGCCTGCTGAACTTCAGCGTTGGTTCTCGCCTGCTCGTACTCGGTTTCCGTGATCATGCCCTCGGCCGCTTCCTTCAACTGGCGGATCCGCTCCCAGTCACGCTGCGCCTGCTGGTAGTTTCCGCGGGCCTGTGCTTCGCGGGCCTGCGCATCGGAGAGGGCTGCCTCTGCACGGTCCACCGCTGCCTCGAAGCGGGCCGGATCGATGACGAGAATGAGCTGGCCTTCTTCGACGTCGTCGCCCTCCTCGACCGTGAGCTGGACGATCCGTCCGGACACGTCTGCACTGATGTCGATCGAGGTCTTGGGTTCGACGTGGCCGGTAGCGGTGACGCGGGCGACGAGGTCCTGTCTCCCGACGTCTTCCACCCGCACCGAGACTCCTTCGCCATCTCCGCCCCCGATCACTCCCGCCACGACGACGAGGACCGCCACCACACCCACACCGATCGCAATCTTGTGCTTGCGAGACATATCTCTATCCTTGACAACTGATTAGCGGGATCCAGCCGAATCCGCTGTACATACGTGGAAAACAGGCCGGGGGTTTCACCCTCCGGCCCGCACTTGGAACACTCGAAACACCCTGTTTGTTGCCCCGGACGCTCGCTAGGGCCGGGCGACCCGGGCCGCCTCCCAGCCGCGCTCGGGAATCGCCACCCGCATGATCCGCCCGTCCTCGGTCGCAGTCCACAGCAAGGTCACTTCTCCACCCACGCTCATTTCGTATCGGGTGGAGGACACGCGAGCGTCTTCAAGGGTGAGCGTATCCCTCGAAAACCCGCGCACCCGCAGCGGAACCAGACGGCTCTCCGACGGCACGAGTGCCTCCAGCTCCAGCGATCGGGGGTCACCAGCCTCCCGGATTCGGCGCGCCAGGTCGTAGTAGTGGTGGGCGATCTCCCGCTCGAGCAACACGAGTCGCTCGCCAGCCAGGAATTCGGTGAAGCGTTCCCCTTCATCGGCCGCGGTCGATATACGCAGCCGACTGCCGGTGCGATTCACGACCACGTGCAGGCCGGGTCCCTCTCTGGTCTGAAGCTCGTACCGCGTAGGTCTCCCGGAGCTGTCCAATCGCAACCCCACCTCGAGAGCCCGAAGCGTCTCGGGTCCTCCCTCGCGGGTCACGCGACCCACCGCGACTACGTCCTGGCCGCGCTGACGCACCGCGAAAGTCTCGGTTCCCGCAAAGCTGCCGCCCACGGAATGCTCGAACGTGCCGCCATCGAGCTGCCCGTCCTGCTGGGCGGCTACGGATTCCGCCCCTGCCAGACCCAGTGCGGCCGCCAGCGCCGCCCCTGCCGTCCAGCGCCTGAGAGTCCTAGGCATCCAGCCGCCTCGAGATATAGTCAACGAGATACTCGCAAATCCGTCTGCCGCTTTCCCTGGTGGCCAGGCTGGGTCTTCCCACGACGCCGGGTGATCCCATCGGCGGAACCGGCTCATCCCTGACGGCCCTCAGAATCCGCCCGCCGGGTTCCCCATCCTCCACCCGGTCCTCCCGCACCAACTCCGGCGCAAGGTGGAGCAGTATCGCCGTATCCATCTCGCCGGCGTGTTCTGCCGCCGACCCACCGATCAGGAAGGCGGCCAGATCGATCGCGTGGATATCCACCGCCCGTACGCGAACGAAGTCCGCCACCACCGCGGCCATGGCCTGGATGTGGGGCCCGTATCCGTGGGCCGTCATGAGGACGATCTCTTCCAGGCCCTGCCGCTCCCATGAGTCCACGAGTTCGTTCAGTACCCGGTGCAGCGTCTTTCGCTCCAGGGTCGCGGAACCGGCGTAAGAGCGCTCGACGTCCGAACTCACGCCGTAGGCGAGCGTCGGGGCCACCAGGATACCCGTCTTCTCGGATACGGCTCGAGCCAGTCGCTCGACCACGATCGTGTCGGCCCCGAGCGGAAGATGCGGACCGTGTTGAAGGCATGTTCCGACGGGCAGCAGGAGCCGTGGGTCGCGACGGAACCAGGCCGCTGCTTCCGGCCAGGTGAGGCTATCCAGGCGCGCTGGGGACGGTGCGTTTGAACTCGTCGACATAGAGGCTAATGTACTCGCTCGCGCTGGTGGGGAAACGGGTGTGGAGGCTCGAAGGGAGGTTCGCATGCCGGAAGGGACATTCGAGAACCACTCGGTCCTCGTGACGGGCGGTTCCCGGGGCATCGGACGAGAGATCGCCTGGCAACTGGCCCGCCAGGGAGCGAGAGTGGCCCTCATGGCCCGAGGTCTCGAAGACCTGGAAGCCGCCGCTGACGGGTGCCGGGTCGAGGGCGCCCGGGTCCTGATCGTTCCTGGAGACGTGGGGAGCGAGTCCGACTGCGCGGCGGCCGTCGCGGACACTATCTCGGAGTTCGGGTCCCTCGACATGCTGGTCGCGAATGCCGGGATATCCATGCTCTCCGCGTTCGAGGACCTGGATGACCTGGAGCCGCTTGAACGGGTAATGAGGGTCAACTACCTGGGGTCCGTCTACTGCACGCGGCACGCCCTTCCACACCTGATCGCCTCACGCGGCCGCATCGTGGCGGTCTCGAGCCTCACGGGACTGACCGGCGTACCCACGCGGACCGGGTACGCGGCGTCGAAGCACGCGCAGAGGGGGTTCTTCGATTCACTGCGAATCGAGCTCCAGCGACGCGGTGTCAGCGTAACCGTTGCGTACCCCGGCTTCGTGGACACGGGGATCCGGGAGCGGGCCGTGGGGAAGGGGACGGGCCGCGGCTCCGGCCGGGCCATGAGTGCTCCCGAATGCGCTGCCCGGATCCTGGTCGCCGCGGCTCACCGGCGACGTGAGATCGTGATGACCCCCATGCGGCAGTTGGGGCTCTGGCTGAAGCTCATTGCCCCCGACCTCGTGGATCGGATCGCCGCGAGATCGGTGAAGTTCCGGCCGTAGGGACTGGCTTCGGCCCCGCTTCGATCAGATAGCCCATCGCCACTCCGGCCACCACGAGGGCGAGCCCGGCCCAACCGCTCGGGCTCAGCGCCTGCCGGAAGATCGCCAGCGCCAGGATCGTCGCGACCACGGGCTCTATCGTGGCAGCGACCGCGGCGGGCGCCGCTTCGATTCTCTTCAGAGCCCCGAAAAACAGGTAGTTGGCACCAAGAACCGCGCCCAGTGACAGGAGCACCACGTACACCCAGCCGCTGACGGTGTCGGGGGGCGCCGGTGCCTGGCCCGTCGCAGGGAGAAACAGGGCCAGAAGGATCGTGGCGCCCGCCAGTTCCAGGAACAGCACGCGTGACGAGCCGTAGCGCGGCACCGCCCAGCGGGCCAGAAGCGTCGTGCCCGCGTACGCCAGGGCGGCCAGCAGCCCGCCCGTCACACCGGCAGCCAGGCCGGCCTCGCGCGACTCGAACAGCGCTCCGACTCCTTCGCCACCGCGCACTGTGAAAAACACGCCAATCAGCACGAGTACGGCCAGGCCGACGCGCGCCGTGGTGAGCCGCTCTCGCAACAGGGCGTGCCCCAGGACGGCCACGATCAGCGGCGCCGTGTACAGCAGCGTGGCTGCTCCCGCCACGCCCGCTCCGGCGATGGCGTACTGGTAGGCGACCTCGAACAGCGCGACCAGGGCGCCCCCTCCAAGTCCGACCGCCAGCAGTCCCCGGCGGTCGACCCGCAGTAGGTCACGACGCAGGACCCCGACGACCAGCAGGCCCGCGGTCGCCACAGCCACACGCCAGAATCCGACACCGGTGAGGGCGGCCCCCTCCGCGTACAGCGCGGTGCTGAGCGGACCCGTGGTGCCCCACAGGACGCCGGCCCCGACGGCGGCGGCGTACCCGATCAGCCGCGTACGGCTGCCAGGCGATGGCGATGTCTGGTTCGGTGCCTGTTCCATTTCCACACGCTGAGGTGGTGAGGGCAACTCGAGGTCGAGCCTCATCCGAGTATACGTCACCGCCCGATTCACACGACAGCCGATTGCCCGGCCGCAGCGTCGATGAGACGTTGTGGCGCAGTACCGCGCGGTGTGGGGCCGGCGGTCCGACTCGCGGAGGATGACATGACAGATGCCGGTTTCGAACCGCTGGAGTGGTTCGCGCTGCCCGAGGATGAAATGGCTCACCGCGCACGGGCATTCCGCGAAGAGGCAGCGCGGAGACGTACGGTGCGCCAGTTCTCGGACCGGGCCGTCCCGAGGTCGATCATCGAGGACTGCATCCTGGCGGCCGGAACCGCCCCCAGCGGGGCGCACCGGCAGCCATGGCGGTTCGTGGCCGTTTCGGACCCCGGGACGAAGCGCCGCATCCGCGAGGCAGCGGAGACTGAAGAGGTGGAATTCTACGAGAACCGGGCCCCGGTGGACTGGCTGGAGGCACTGGCCCCGCTGGGCACCGACGCGAACAAGCCGTTTCTCGAGACCGCCCCGTGGCTGATCGTCGTGTTTGCCGAGAGCTACGGCCTCGATGACGCAGGCGAGCGGGTGAAGAACTACTACGTGCAGGAGTCGGTCGGAATCGCCACCGGAATGCTCATATCCGCAGCCCACGCAGCCGGCCTGGCCACGCTCACGCACACGCCAAGCCCGATGCGCTTCCTGGCGACGCTGCTGGGACGCCCCGAACGAGAGCGAGCCTTCCTCATCCTCGTTGTGGGGCATCCGGCCGAAGACGCCATGGTGCCTTCGCTGGTGCGAAAGCCGCTGGAGGAGATCGCCTCCTTCGTCTGAATGACGATCCGTTGAGGTCGTCGGCGTTCCTGCAGGCATGGTTCAAACGGCTTTCAGCGCGGCGCTGCTCGGTCTCGAAGCGATTCCCGTGCGCGTCGAAGTGGCGATCCGACGCGGTACCCCGATGATCGGCATCGTCGGTCTGGCGCCATCCGCGGCGCGCGAGTGCCGCGAGAGGTTCCGCTCGGCGGCCGCACAGCTCGGCCTGCGCGTCCCGGGTCTCCGTATCACGGTCAACCTGGCTCCAGCGGACGTGCGAAAGGAAGGCGCGGCGTTCGACCTCCCGGTGGCGGTGGCCGTACTGGCCGGCGCCGGCCACGTACCCGGCGACCGGGTGAAACGCTGGGGATTCGTGGGGGAACTGGGTCTCGACGGTACCATTCGGCCGGTGCGGGGCTCACTACCGATCGCGCTTCGCTTCGGCCGCACGAAGGGCGTGGAGGGGCTGATCGTGCCGGCTGCCAACCTGCGCGAG
>JAMJQV010000207.1 GCA_023554435.1 Gemmatimonadota bacterium
CTCCTCGAGGTACTGAGAAATCCACCAGGCCATGGTGGCGTCCCACAGCACCTGGCTGTGGAGCTGATTCCCCATGTTGCCGTGCGCTCCGACCGGTGCGCGGGCCCTGACCTCTTCACCCTCGGCCGCGAGCTGTTCGACAGAGATGCCGCACTTCATCCCCTCTTCTTCCATCACTTCGGTGATGATCTGGATCCACTGGCCGCGGTAGGCGTCCGACGGCTGTCCGTAGGGCAGGGGAGCCAGGCTGGCCAGCGCCTCGGGGCTCAGAGCTTCCAGGGACTCGCGCCCGTGCTGCGTGACCCGGTTCGCATACCGGCGCGGAGCGTTCGCCGCGATCACCGTCAGCCCGTGCTCCTTCGACAGCTCGATCATGGGCCGGTAGTCCGTCTCGTACCGCGGCCAGGGCCGGCTGTCCGCCAGGAAGGCCTTTTCGGTGATCAGGCCCGCCAGATACTCGTCGACGATCAGCTGCGTGTCGCTCTGGAAGAACTCGAGCGACAGGGCCACGGGCCGCGGGGAGCCGTCATTCGAATCGGGGGCGCCGTAGGTTTCGTAGGCCCGCCGGTACAGCTCGGCCTCGAGCATGTGTCCGGTGGGGTCGTCGTGTGCCTCGCCGACGAACACGACGGTGTAGTCGCCCATAGCGGCCACGATGTCGTCGATCGAGGAGGGCTCTCCGGCCCCCGTGTACACGCGGTATTCGCCCGCCACATAGGCGCTGTCCCCCACTCCGGGAGACGAGTCCTGTGCATTCGCCGGCAGGGCGATCATCAACACGAGCGGCAGGGCCGCGATAATCATCATTCTGTTCATGAGGCGGATGATACCACCGCGATCGGCGGATGGGGAGGACCGGTCCGGGTCGGGGGCGCTCGGCCGCCCGCACCAGACTACTCGTCGGGCTCCGGCTTCTTACGCTGCTTCTTCACTTCAGATCGCCGCCGCTTCTCCTCGAGGCGTTTCCGCTTCTCGCGCGGGGGTGTCCTGGTGGGCTTCCGTGGCTTCTCCTCGTGCATGGCCGCGGCGAGAGCCCTTCTCAAGCGCGCCAGCGCTATCTGGCGGTTCTGGTGCTGGCTTCGCGACTCGCGCGACAGGACGGTGATGCCCGTCGGCTCGTGGGCCAGGCGGACGCCCGACTCGGTCTTGTTCTGGTGCTGTCCGCCGGGACCACCCGAGCGAAACGTCTCGACTCGACACTCTGCGAGGAGAGCGTCGTTGTCTTCGGGTACCTCGTAACCGGCCGGGATCTCGGGGTCGGGAGTCATGTCACAGGATAGTGCCGCGAGTGGACTGGAGGGAAGCGCGGACCCCGTGAGGGGCTCACCCCTTCAAACACCGATGACGGTTCTGGGAAGATATCTTCCCAGAACTGCGCACCGCCTATCATACCCTCGCCGGTCCTACTCGCACTTCTCATTCGAGTTCGATTTGAGTACGGTGGAGTCGGAATGCGGGCGGCATTCTGCCCCGAGGCCGAGGCTCAACGGCTGGCTCCAGTCAGCCCATATCCTCCGGCCCACTCATGTCTCAAGGAGGTTGATGAATGATCGATCGACGTTTCCCCATCGCTCTCGTGTGCGCGCTGTTTCTGGCGGCGAGCGTTCCCGGGCTGGCCGTGGCACAGGAGGACGAGCCCGAGCCCGTCGTCTATGGCGTGTACCTGCAGTGCGAGCCAGCCCAGGCCGCGCGGGCGAGCGAGCTGATCCGTGAGAGCTGGGGCCCGATCGTGCAGGCGCACGTTGACGCCGGCAATATCGCGTCCTGGGGCGCTCTCACCCATCACACGGGCGGTTCCTGGAGTCGCGCTGTCTATCTTGTAGGAATGGACCGATCTCAGCTCTTCCAGACCCTGGACGAGACGGGCGTCGAGTGGATGGAAGCGGACCCGGAGGGCGCCGCCGAGTTCTGGGAGATCTGCGACGAACACGAGGACTACGTGTGGAGCTACGTGGACGGCTCGGCGCCGGCTGCGGAGATCGTACAGGACCGCCCCACCGCGGGCATGTCTGTGTACTGGGTCTGCGATCAGAACCAACAGGCTGTGGCCGACCTGATCGTGGAGAACGTGATGGCGGAGGCCTGGAACGCGCAGGTCGAGGCCGGCCTGATCAACAACTGGGGCTGGTACGCGCACGTACTCGGCGACAAGTACCGGCGACTGCTGGCAGTGGATGGCGCCAGCCACAACGCGCTGCTCGAGGCGAGAGAGAACGTGATCGGGTGGGTCGGGGAGAACGAACCCGCTCTCGGCTCGGCGTTCAGCAACGCCTGCAACGAGCACGTGGACTACCTGTGGAATATCGAATCATCAGAGATGTAACCACAAGTAAAACAGGTAGATGATTACGGTATGGTAACCGTAATTCGAGGGGTAGTCGCTGCCGGAAGGCGGGCTACCCCTCGGCCCCATGGGGCGACCCGGGCCCAACGTGTGCGGGCGCGGGCCCGTTTTTCGATTACTGTATTGGGTAGTAGCTTGCATTCGTCCTCCCCCTTTTCCTCCATCCCCTCGCGAGGAGGCAGTATGAAGCGGTATCGCAAATCCCTGTTTGGCCTGGCGGCGCTGGTGCTCGTCGCGGCATGTGCCCAACAGGAGACGGCCGAGGTCAAGGAAGACGCGGCTCCGAAGGTAGAGAAGGTGGACAGGGCTGCCCTGGAGGCCGCCATCGACGGCATCGAGACCGGCTACGTCGCGGCGTACAATGCTGGTGATGCGGCGGGCATCGCGGCCCTGTTCGCAAACGACGGAGTTCAGTCGCCGCCCCTCATGCCTCAACTGGACAAAGCAGGCGTCGAGGCAATGTACACCGCCCAGTTCGAGGGCATGGAGGCTCAGCAGCTCGAGGTCATGCGAGAGGGCTACGTGACGGACGGCAAGCAGGCGGTTTCATGGGGCGGCTTCCGGGTCGTGATGACTCCGACGGGCGGGGAGCCGGTCGAAGCGACGGGCCGCTACGGCGTCGTCAACCGCCAGGATCCCGACGGCACGTGGAAGATCGTGGGTCACATGTTCAACTACGAGGTGCCGCCGCCGGGCTTCGGCGAAATGTAGGCGACCGGCCGGGGGACGCTGCGTCGCGGCGTTCCCCGGTGTCCTGCTGCAGCTCCCCTACCAGACTGTGCTCCCGTCTCCCAGATTCACGGAATGAGTCGCTCAGCCGCTGCACTTCGCCGGGTCGCCGTGGTGGCCCTCGCCGTTTACGTCGCCTGGCTGGCCTTCGGCTACCGCTACCACTTCCTCGACGGCGTAAACCTGCTGATCCACGAGGCGGGACACGTCTTGTTCTCTCCGCTGGGTCAGACGATGTCCGTCGCCGGCGGCACGATCCTCCAACTGCTGTTTCCGCTGGCCTTCGTAGTTCATTTCTGGAGACGTGGCCAGCGGTTCGGCGCGGCGATCTGTGGGGTGTGGGCCTCGGAGAGCCTGATGTACACGGCCCGCTACCTGGGAGATGCGCAGGCACAGGAGCTTCCCCTCATCGGTGGGCATATCCACGACTGGAACTACCTGCTGGGACAGGCCGGCCTGCTCGAGAGCGCTTCAGGACTGGGCACCGCCCTGCACATCCTGGCGAGCCTGGCGGCGATCGGGTGCGTGTGGCTGGCGTGGCGGGAGGCGTAATGGCATGATCGGTCCAGTTGAGGCTGGATGGCGGATCTCTCCGCCAGTCACACGGTCCTTTCAGGAGTGGGTCAATGAAGATCGCGGTCCTCGGATCGGGCGCCGGCGGCACGGCCGTCGCCTTCGACTGGTCGGCACACGGACACGACGTATTCCTGTTCGACATCGAGCAGTTTCCCGACAACGTGCGCCACGTCTCCGGCACGGGACGGATTGACGCCGAGGGCGACCTCGAAGGCTCCGCGCCAGTTGTCTATGCAGGTTTTGACATCGAGACCGTGATGGGCGGGGCGGCGATCATATTCCTGGTGGGCCCCGCGTTCGCGACCCGGCCGTTGGCCGCCCTCTGCGCCCCCCACCTCGAGGCGGGGCAGGAGGTCGTGGTGTGCCCGGGGTCCACGGGCGGCGCCCTGGCGTTCAAGGACGAAGCCGGGCTGGCGGTGGGGTCCGAAGAGATCCTCGTTTCCGAGACCTCCACGCTTCCCTATGCGGTGAGGCTCACCGAGCCGGGTCGCATCCGCGTGTTCCTCAAGCTCACGGGTGGGTTCTTCGTGGCGACGCTCCCGGCGCGCCACACAGAGCGCACCCTCGAGCTGCTGAGAGAGGTCTATCCAGGCCTCGAGCCGGCGCGGAACGTCCTTCAGACGACGCTCCAGAACGCCAACCCCGTCATCCATCCGGTCGTAACGCTGCTGAACGCGGCGCTCCTGGAGCGCACGGGAGGAGACTTCCTGTTCTACGAAGAGGGAGTGACTCCCGGAGTCGGCCGGCTCATCGAAGCCGTTGACCAGGAGCGGATCGCGATCGGCAGGGCGCTCGGAATCGCCGTGGTCCCGGATCCGGAGCTCAGCCTCCGCCAGGGCTACATGACCGAGAACTCCTACGAGGACGGATACCGGACCGCGCCCGGCTTTCTGGGAATCAAGGCCCAGTCGAGCCTCGATCATCGGTATCTCAACGAGGACGTGGGTTACGGTCTGGT
>JAMJQV010000208.1 GCA_023554435.1 Gemmatimonadota bacterium
ACCGTCCCGACGACGAACGGCTGCGTAACGCCGAGGCCGAGGCCGCGGAGAAAGGACTCGAGATCGAGTTCCAGAGCGTGGAGCTCGGAGCCGACGCGCACCCCAACAGCGCCACGTTCGATGTCTCGCGTGGCGAGGACCGGATCGCGATCACCGGCTGTTCGATCGGTGGGGGCCGCATCCGGGTCCTGGAGATCGATGGCTTCGCGGTGGATCTCTCCGGGTCGCTTCCAGCGATCGTGGTCGTGGCCGACGACGTGCCGGGCACCGTGGCGCGCATCACGGGCCTCATAGCCGATCGTGGCCTCAACGTGGCGACGGTTCGGGTGGATCGAACGGGCCGGGGCGAGAGAGCCTTGATGACGATCGAGACGGACGAAGACGTGCCGGACGAAGTCCTCGCCGAGCTGGCCGGCCAGCCGTGGGTCCACTGGATTCGCAACGTCCACCAGCTGAACGCGTGAGCGGAGAGAGGCGAGGATGATCCGTTCGTTCGCGGACTGGTTCGAGCAGGCCGACTCCGGGGGGATCGGACTCGCCGAGCTCGTCGAGCAGCGTGAGGTCAAGGAAACCGGGGTTCCGCGTGAGGCGGTGCGGAAGCGGATCGGAGACGCGCTTGACGTGATGCGGCATGCGGTGGAGGAGGGCCTGGAAGAGACCGGGACTTCACCCTCCGGGCTCACGGGTGGGCGCTCCGGCCGACTGGTCTCTGATGGACCGCGACTGCTGGGCGAGAACTTCACGGCCATGCTGTCGAGGGCGATCGCCACTCTCGAGACGAATGCCCGCATGGGCCTGATCATGGCGACTCCCACGGCCGGTGCGGCGGGCGTGGTCCCGGCCGTGCTCCTTACGCTGGCGCCGGAACGCGGGTGGTCGGACGACCGCCTGGTGGACGCCATGCTGGTGGCCGGCGGCACCGGAATCATCATTGCCGAGCGAGCCTCGATAGCGGGCGCTGGCGGCGGATGCCAGGCCGAAACCGGAAGTGCCGCGGCGATGGCGGCAGCCGCCGTGACGTGGCTCGAGGGTGGCGACAACGAGCAGGTGGCGACGGCGGTGGCCCTGACGATCCAGGGCATGCTCGGCCTGATCTGTGATCCGGTCGCCGGCCTGGTGGAAATCCCGTGCGCCTATCGCAACGCGTCCGCTGCCGTCAACGCGGTCGCTTCAGCCGAAATGGCGCTCGCGGGCCTGGACTTTCCCATTCCCGTGGACCAGGTGGTCGACGTGATGGGTGACGTCGGAACGAAGATGGACGTCCGTTTCCGCGAGACGGCTCTCGGCGGGCTGGCGGCCACGCCCGCGGGACAGGAGATTGCCGCGCGCGCCGGGATGACGGAGCTTGTACAATTGCAGCGCAAGGGACGTACGAGAGGCGAGGGATCCGCCCGATTCGGGCCCTCGTAGAAGACGGAGCGAGCGTGGCGGCGTCGAGATCGCCGTGTCCTGAATAGGAGCACCCATGGTACTCGGAATACTACTGGCGGCCGCGATCGGACTCGGCGCCATCCTGGGGATTCTGGCTGAAATGTCGCCCAAGCAGATCGCGCTGCAATGCGCGGTCATGGGAGCCGCCGCGCTGGGATTCTACGGGCTGGTGAACCTGCTGTAGGGCGGACGCCGTCGGCGGTCGGGGCGCTCAGCCGCCGGCCTTGTTTTCCCTTCGAACGCGCCGCCTCTTCGCCAGTTCGAGGCGCGCCCCCCGACGTTCCTCCGCGTCCCGGTGCCGCCGGTACTCGTCCTCGGTTCTGATCTCCAGCTTCGGCACCGAGCATGGCCGGCCCTCGGGGTCCAGCGCGACCATGGTGACGTAGCATGAATTGGTGTGACGGCTCTCACCACCTGTAACGGGCTCCGCCGTGACCTGGACGCCGATTTCCATGGACGTGCGGCCCACGGTGTTCACCGATGCCCGGACGGTGACCACCTCGCCGATCTGAATCGGTGAGCGGAAGTCCACCTGGTCGAAACTGGCCGTGACGCAGGGCCGACCGGCATGACGGGTGGCGCAGACGTAGGCAATCCGGTCGACGGCGGCCAGGATCACGCCGCCGAACACGTTGCCCATGAGGTTCGTATCCTGCGGGGCCATGAGCTGCGTCATCGTGACTTGCGACTGCGGGACCGGGTGCGACTCGTCACGTCCGTTCCCGATGAGTACCGGCAGCTCGGGGATCGTTGGGCTCACCGCGCCTCCACCTCGTCGAATGTCTGAATGGCCACGGCCGTGACCGTGACGGCAGCGGCACCCGCTCCGCCCTCGCCATGCACGATCTTGCCACCCCGGAAGGCCGAATATCCGACCAGGCCGGCGGCCAGGGCGCCTACGATGAGCACGAAGCGCCGCAAGCGCCGATCCTTGGGCTGCGCCATGGAAAACCCGGCGAATATACCGCAGGTGACCAGGGTGATCGCGGCCCAGGTGGCCCAGGTGCGGTGGTCCTGCACGAGGCCCGGTTCGACGAACGTCCGGGCCGCCACGTCGTCCGCCGTGGAGATTCCCGTGATGTAGGACGGGATCGCGGCTACCGCGGCAATCATCAGGGACAGGAGTCCATAGCGCTCCAGCTCGTCCCGTCCCGCGATCCAGCCGACGAGACCGACGGCCGCTCCCACGATCGGCAGGACGATCGCGAAGGGGTGCGTCACGAGGTGCAGGTATTCCCAATTCACTTCGATCACTCCGGGTGTCTGTTCTCAGGTGCTTCGGTCCGAACTCCTGTCCGTCCGTCGGGCCACAAGATAGGGGTACGGCCGTCGTTGCGGGCAAGGGGCCGAGCCCGTCGGCGAGATCGGAATCGGGGTTGACAGAAGGGACGAAAAATGTAGAAGAGGCGTCCCTGCCGAGGCAGGGCTGGCCCCCTTCGTCTAGTGGCCCAGGATACCTGGTTCTCAGCCAGGAGACAGGGGTTCGATTCCCCTAGGGGGTATCAGCGGGCGCTTCGACTCAGTCGAGGCGCCCGCTTTCGTTCT
>JAMJQV010000209.1 GCA_023554435.1 Gemmatimonadota bacterium
CGGTATCCGCTGATGGTGTGGCCGTACCATGCCATGCTGGGCAGCATCGGCCACGCGCTCGTCTCCGCAGTCGATGAGGCCGTCTTCTTCCACAGCATCGCCCGTCAGACGGCCGCCCGTTTCGAGGTCAAGGGAGGAACGCCGCTGACGGAGAACTACTCGGTTCTCAGCCCTGAAGTGACGCTGGGCCCCGACAATGAGCGCATCGCGTCTCCGAACCTCGCCCTGTTCGATCACCTGATGGAGTTCGACGCTGTGGTCGTCGCGGGGCAGGCCGCGAGTCACTGCGTGGCCTGGACGCTGCACGATCTGCTGACCGCCATCCAAGCCCGAGACCCGGCGCTGGCCGGCAAGATCTACATCATGGAAGACTGCATGTCGTCGGTAGTCGTTCCCAGGGGCGTAGATTTCACCGAGGACTCCGAAGAGGCCCTCGAACTGTTCGAGGAAAACGGCATGCACCGGGTGCGATCCACCGACCCGATCTCGACCTGGCCAGGGATGGAGTACTGAGCACCGTGCACATCGAGACCACGCGGCTGCGTCTCCGGCCTCTGCGGGAGGACGACGCCGAGGAACTCAGCCGGATCTTCTCGGACCCCGGGGTGGTGCAGTACTCGGGAGGGCTGTCGCCCACCCTCGAGCAGGTCCGCGAGGGAATCCGGCAACACATATCGGAGCACTATCGGGATCATGGCTACGGTCTCCTGGCGGCGGAACTCAGGGACACCGGAGAAATCGTGGGCCGGATCGGGTTCCTGGAAACGGAAATCGACTCGACGGGGGACGCCGAGTTGCACTACCACCTCGCCCCCGCAGCCTGGGGCAACGGTCTCGCCACGGAGGCGGCCCGAGCGGTGCTCGAATGGGGATTCGAAGAGGGACGCCTGGGCCGTGTCGTCGCCGTGATCCACCCTGAGAACCTGGCATCGCGCCGCGTTGCCGAGAAGTGTGGCCTGACCTACTGGAAGGAGATCGAGCTTCAGGACTCCGGGCGCTTCACGGTCTATCACAATCGGGCACCGGACCCGAAGTAGCCGAGGCGTCCTCCTGCCTGGCGTAGCGTGCGATCGAGACGGGCTGCCGTCGAGGTCCCCAGTCGCCCGGGTGATTCTCGAACACACCCTCGCAGACGGCCCCACACGCTTTGCAGCGCGAATCTCCCGACAGCCGCCAGTCACTGATGGCGTAACCATTCCGCCCGATGAGGATGGCGTCGCAATTCGAGCAGTACGTGGTCTGGCCGGCGGGATCGATCACGTTTCCCGTGAAGGCGAAATGGATCCCGTTTCGTCGCGCGATCTCCCGCGCCCGCCGGAGTGTGGCGGGTGGGGTAGGGGGCACATGGCGCATGCGCCAGTCAGGATGAAAGGCCGTGAAGTGAAGTGGAACGTCCGGCCCCAGTTCATCGAGCACCCAGCGCGTCAGCGCCTGGATCTCCCGTTCGGAGTCGTTCTCTCCGGGGATCAGCAGCGTGGTGATCTCCAGCCAGGTGTCCGTCTCATGCCGGATGTACCTGAGCGTGTCCAGAACAGGATCAAGCCGTCCTGCCGCGAGCTTTCGATAGAAGGAGTCGGTGAATCCCTTGAGGTCGACGTTGGCCGCGTCCATCCAGTGGTAGAACTCCGCCCGGGGGCCTTCACACACGTAGCCCGCGGTCACCGCGACGGTCCGAACTCCGCGTTCCCGGCAAGCCATGGCGACATCCACGGCGTACTCGTGGAACACCACGGGGTCGTTGTACGTGAACGCCACCGAGCGGCACCCGAGATCCGCAGCCGCTCGCGCAATCGCATCCGGACTCGCGGTTTCCGCCAGGGTGTCCATCTCTCGTGACTTGCTGATGTGCCAGTTCTGGCAGAACGAGCAGGTCAGGTTGCAGCCCGCCGTTCCAAACGAGAGGACGGACGACCCCGGCAGGAAGTGGTTCAGCGGCTTCTTCTCGATCGGATCGACACAGAAACCGCTGGATCGCCCGTATGTGGTGAGCACGATCCGCCCACCCAGGTTGGCGCGGACGAAGCAGAGCCCCCTCTGACCCTCCCGCAATCGACATTGCCTGGGGCACACATCGCAGCGGACCCGCCCGTCGTCGAGTCGAGTCCAGAACCGGGTCGGCGCCACATGCGCCGGATCGATGGAAACGTCCATGGCCTCACACTGTGTCGGTAACCCTGAACCTAACACCGCCGCCCCGGTGCGGCCCCTGTTGAACGAGGCCGCGGTGTGCGAAGATAGTGCGACAATGGCGCCGGATAGCGGCGCGAAGCACCCAAATGCAGAGGATGAACGACGATGACGCGGGCACCCCGTGAGATTCGAGTCCGTGCGGCGATTCCGGACGATGCGGAGGCCATCGCACGGTTGTCCGGTGAACTTGGCTATCCGACGACGGCGGCCGACGCGCGCCGGCGCCTGTTCGATATCAAGACGTCCCAGAATCATGCGGTGATGGTGGCCGAGGACGATTCGGGGACCGTGGTCGGGTGGATCCACGTATTCCGCTCCCGGCGACTTGGAGGGGAGCCGTTCGCGGAGTTGGGCGGTCTGGTCGTGACGGAGGGGCTGCGTGGGCACGGAATCGGGAGCAAGATGGTGGCGGTAGCCGAGGAATGGGCATCAGTCCGGGAAATCGCCACTCTCCGCATACGGACCCGGACCACCCGAAACGACGCGCGGTTGTTTTATGAGGACCTG
>JAMJQV010000210.1 GCA_023554435.1 Gemmatimonadota bacterium
GTCGTCAAAACCGTACTTCTTCGGGTTCTTGGCGATGATGGCCGCGGCAACCAGCTTGGGAACGTAGTTCCGTGTCTCACTCCGCAGCACGCGTGCATCGGCCAGGTCGTAGAAATCCGTCGAACCCGTCTTCTTGATTCCGCGGCTGACCCGGCCGGCGCCTGCGTTGTAAGCGGCTGCCGCCAGATACCATGATCCAAATTCGTCGTAAAGGTCGGCGAGGTGAGCGATCGCCGCGTCCGTCGCCTTGAACGGGTCCCGTCGCTCGTCCACCCAGAAGTCGATCTGAAGGTCGTAGCGCCGTCCTGTCCCCCGTATGAACTGCCACATTCCGGCGGCGTGCGCCCGGCTGTAAGCATTGGGATTCATGCCGCTTTCGATCATGGCCAGGTACAGCAGATCCTCCGGCAGTCCGGCCGCGCGAAGCCGGGTCCGGATCATGTCGTCGTAACGCCCCGCGCGCGCCAGGTAGGTCGCGAAACGATCATGCGCCTTGACCGCGAAGAACTCGATCCAGCGATCGACGGCCTCGTTGGTTTCCAGGGGAATCTCGTAGCGGGCGGCGTTCGCCGGATTGGTGCTGAGCCCCAGGGGGTCGGCGCCGAACAGCAAGTAGAACTCCTCGCGATTGACTTCGTCGAGGCTGTCTACGACTTCCTCGGCCTCACGCTGCGCGTCGGCCAGGCGCTCGGCGTCCACACCCTCAGCAGCAGCCTCGGCCAGGGCTGCCTCGTCGGCTTGCGAGGCCGGTTCGACGGCCTCCATCGCTGCGGCTACCGGGTCCATGGATGCGGGTTCCGGGTTGGAACTGCACGCAGCCAGCGTCCCCAGTGGGATGATCAGACACGCCAGCTTCATGATTGTCCCCCAACCTCTCATCTTCCCCACCATGGAACTTCCTCCTGTCTACAGCCTGTAGTTTGGCGCCTCACGCGTGATCACCACGTCGTGGGGGTGCGACTCTCGCAAACCCCCGGCCGTGATTCTCACGAGATCCGCATCTTCCTGCAGTTCCTCCACCGTCGAAACGCCGCAATATCCCATACCACTTCGCAGACCGCCGAGAAGCTGATACAGGGTATCGGCCACGGGGCCCTTGTACGGTACCCTGCCTTCGATACCCTCAGGAACCAGCTTGCGAGTCTCGGTTGACTCCTGAAAATAGCGGTCCGCCGAGCCTTCCTCCATCGCCGACAGGGATCCCATACCCCGAATCAGCTTGAATCTCCTGCCTTCCAGGAGAAAAGCCTCGCCCGGACTCTCTTCCGTACCTGCAAGCATCGAGCCGAGCATGACCGTCGCCGCCCCGGCGGCCAGGGCCTTGACGATGTCGCCGGACTGCTTGATTCCCCCGTCTGCGATCACCGGGACGTCGCCTGCGCCCCGGACCGCATCGATGATGGCGGTGATCTGAGGGACTCCCACGCCGGTGACGACCCGCGTCGTGCAGATCGACCCCGGTCCGATCCCTACCTTCACGGCGTCCACGCCCCGTTCGACCAGCGCGCTGGCTCCGGCCTCGGTAGCCACGTTGCCGGCGACCAGCTGAATGTCGGGCAGGGACTCCCGTACGCGGGCAGCCGCGTCGAGCACCCCCTGGGAATGGCCATGAGCGGAGTCGATCACGATGACGTCGCACCCCGCAGCCACGAGCTCCCGGGCGCGCTCCACATCCTCTCTCGCTGCGCCGACCGCGGCCCCTACGAGAAGTCGTCCGTGGTCATCCTTCGATGCGTTCGGGTGGGCGCGGCGCTTGAAGATGTCCTTCACCGTGATGAGTCCGCACAAGGAACCTGCTGCGTCCACGACCGGGAGTTTCTCGATCTTGTTCCGGCGCAGAATCTCTTCTGCCTCCTCGAGCGACGTTCCCTCGGGTGCCGTGACCAGCCCATCGCCCGTCATCACCTCGCGGACCGGTCGGTCCAGGTTCGTCTCGAACACCAGGTCGCGGTTGGTGAGAATCCCTACCAGCTGGCCGGCAGACTCGACGATCGGCACACCGCTGATCGAAAACTCGCCCATCAACGCCACGGCCTCGCGCAGGCTGGCGTCCGGGCCGAGGGTGATCGGGTCGAGAATCATCCCGCTCTCGGACCGCTTGACCCTGTCCACCTGGGCGCACTGCGCCTCGACCGGCATGTTCTTGTGAATGATCCCGATGCCACCATCCCTGGCCATGGCGATGGCCATCCGGTGCTCGGTCACGGTGTCCATGGCCGCCGACACGAGGGGAGCCGTGAGCATCGTGGTCCTGGTAAGGCGCGTGGAGATGGAAACGTCGGCCGGGTGCACGCGCGAATGGCGCGGGACGAGAAGTACGTCGTCGAAGGTGAGAGCTTCGCGTATCACTCGAGTTTCGTTCATGGCGGCGAGCCCGCTCTCTATTCCGTTGCGTGATCAAAGACGCAGCTTGGATGTCAGTGTCGAATCTGAAACGGTAGAACACGCCGGTTGTACCGTCAACCGGAAGCGGGGATCCGCACGCGTGTCGGGTGGGACGGGGTGGACGCCGGACCGTTTGGGGCCGGCGCGCTGCTACTCGTCGACGGCGATCTCTCTCGGCTTGGGAGGCTGGTCGTTCTTCTCGTCCGGAGCTCCGGGCTCGGGACGCCCTCCCTCCAGCTCGACGAGAAACTCGCGACCGGCATCTCGGACGGCGCCAAGCACACGATCCGCGGCTCCCATGACCTTCATCGTCTCCTTGAGCGCGGTCGCCGGGACCTTACGCTTGCGCATCGTCTCCTGGAACAGTTCGCCGAACTTCTGGAATCCGCCCGCGGGGGCGTCGGCTGCGCCATACTGAGACTGCAGGTAGTTGATGTAGTCCAGCACCTGGTAAGCCTTGTCATCCGGCAGCGACTCCAGCTTCCGCCAGATCTCCTTGCGCAGAATCTCGTTCACGCGCTCCTCTTCCGTGTTTGGCCGAGCACCAACGCTCGCCCCCTCATACTTCGTTTCCGGCCGGCGAAAGTTTCAGGTCCCGTCCGGCGCCTGCTGCGACAAGGTAGCCCGCCGCGACCACGTGAACGAGGATGGGATTCCATCCGGCCGGACACTTCGCGCCGGAACACCAGCCGGACGTCAACGTTCCTCACGAAGACTGACTTGGGCGCCCA
>JAMJQV010000211.1 GCA_023554435.1 Gemmatimonadota bacterium
AGGTCGGTCGCGGCCTCATTGGCGACCGGATCGCGATACAGGTCGTGGTACGCTTCTTCGTACTCGATCACCCGCGTGTCGCCGCCAAATCGGCTCGCCAGCTCGCGGCACGCCGCGGCGCTGACGACTCGATCGTCGCCCGCCACCTGAACCAGGATGGGCGTCCGAGTCTGATCGGCTCGGCGGAGCAGAATCCCCGCCTGGCGTCTCATGTCGCCCCACAGGCCTGCACTCACCCTGTGATGCACCAGTGAATCGCTCCGGTGCGCGGCCTGCTCTTCCGCCGTGCGAAAGAGCATGTCCCTTCGGATCTCGTTATCCAGCGTCAACGAGGGGACCAACCGATCCGCGACGTCGCTGAGACGAAGCTTCCAGACCGGCGGGCTCATGGCGAGATCCACGTAGGGAGCCACGAGGACGGCGCCCGCCAGGCTCGGGAATCCGAACTCCTGGACATAGCGACCTACGATCAGACCTCCCAGGGAGTGCCCCAGCAAGACCGTCGGCAGCTTCGACTCCCCGTTCCCGGTACGCCTCCGCAGGCGGTCCAGGTCGGTGAGAAGTCGGTCGAAGGAACCGGTGTGGCCGCGGCGTCCCGGCGATCGGCCATGCCCGCGGAGGTCGAGCGCAAAATAGTCGAGGCGAGCCGCGGCAGCGCAGGCGGCAATGCGCCCGTAGCGACCCGAGTGCTCCCCAAGCCCGTGCACCGCGAGCAGGCGGCCACGGGAGTCTTCAGCTTCGCGACTTCGAAAGAACAGGCGCGCGCCTCCCGAGACCTCGAGTGTTCCCGTCCGTTCCTCCGTCATCGGCCCTCGAACGCCTCCAACAGGAGTCCGAGAGCCCGCGCGACTGCTGCCGCGCGCACGCCCTCCCTATCGCCGGTCAGCCGGTAGGTGCGAGATAACTGAACGGGGCCTGCAACCGCCACGCATACGGTGCCTACCGGTTTGTCAGGCGTTCCGCCGATCGGACCGGCGAGTCCCGTGACGGCCACGGACCACGTCGCTTCGGAAAGCGCGGCGACGCCCGTCGCCATCTCGACCGCAGTCTCCTCCGAAACCGCACCGTGGTCTGCAAGCGTGTCGGGCGACACGGCCAGCAGACTCCGCTTCGCCGAGTTGTCATAGGCGATCACGCCTCCCCAAAAGGAGGCGGATGCTCCCGGAACCGACGTGATGTCCCGACCCAACCACCCGCCGGTGCAACTCTCGGCGACCGCCAGCGTCTCGCCGGCGGCATGCAGCATCTCCACGACCGCTCCGGCCGGATCAGGAACAGGACGTTCCCTACTCCGTCGCAGACCCCCGGGGGTCAAACGGCGTTTCCCCCCAGGACACGTCGGAAGTTGCTGACATACACCACCAGCGACACGACCGTGAGGGCCAGCGCCACGATGAGGCTGATCGTGGTAAACCACCCGTGCAGCCCGGCCCAGAAATCGTTGAGGGGTCCCGCCCAGCCCTTCTCCACGACGGCGGTACGGTAGGCCAGCCACAGGATCATCGAGCCGATGAAGATATTCTGAGCGAGGGCCTTCCGTTTGCCGAGCGTGGTCGCCGGCACCACGATGCCTCGCCTGGCAGCGGCAGTGCGCAGCCAGGTGATCAGCAGTTCCCGGCCGAAGAACACGACGAGGACCCACAGGCTGATCCCTCCGAACAAGGGAAGCTGGCCCAATTCGGGGAGGCGCAGGGTGAGCAGGTAGAACGGAATCAGCGTGGCCACCAGCAGCAGCTTGTCCGCCAGCGGGTCGACGAGCTTGCCGAAATCGGTGACTTCTGAACGTCGCCGGGCAAGGGCGCCGTCCACCAGGTCCGAGAGGGCCGCGATCAGAAAGACGATGAACGCGATCAACCGCACCGACGCACTGGACTCGAACAGCAGGACCGTCACCACGGGCGCGAGCAGTACCCTCAGCGTCGTGATGGCGTTGGGCAGATTGACGTCGTTGGGCACGCGATCACGCACGGTTGAGGGCCTTGATGACGTGCCGCGAGATCGCAGTAAGGGACTCGAGGACACCGGTACCATCAATGGCGACGGCTTCGAAGCACTTCCGCTCGCCAGGATTCAGTTGCGCCTGCAGTTCATCGATTGGCGTCGCGCCTTCCAGGTCCCGTTTGTTGTACTGGATCACCATCGGAACTTCGGCGATCGAGAGGTCGAGCTCCGCGAGGTTGGCTTCGAGATCAGAGAGCGATTCCCGGTTGGCGGCCATCCTCTGCGGGTGGCTGTCGGCGACGAACACCACACCGTCCACCCCCCGGAGCACCAGGCGCCGACTGTCACGCTGAGGTGACTGGCCGGGGACGGTGTACAGGTGGAAACGCGTTCTGACTCCATGAACGACACCCATGTCCACCGGAAGGAAGTCGAAAAAGAGGGTGCGCTCGGGCCCGTCCGTCGGAGTGATGAGCTTACCCCTGGCCGCCGGGTCGAGGCGCCCGTAGACATGCTTGAGGTTGGTGGTCTTGCCGCTCGCAGCGGGGCCGTAGTACACCACCTTGCAGCCCAGATCGCCGGAAACGGGGTGGGTCAGAGGCATGCTGTCAGGCCCTCTCGATGCTCTCCTCGGCCGCCAGGTACTCCTCCATGCCGGCGAGAACTGCGGTCGCCCGCTTTCGGAGCATGGGCCGCTCCTCCCACGTCACGTAGTCCCGCAGCAGGAGGACGTTGTCTACATCGGGGTGGGCCCTGAGATACCCGAGCGCCGCGAGTCGACGCAGGGGATGCGGACTGAACAGTTCGCTCTGATTACGCGCCATCTGGTCCCGGGCCAGAATCACTCCTGCCCCTCCAACCGCTGCCAGCCCCAGCAGGCCCAGCGCGGCGATCTTCAGTGCCTTCCAGGTTGCGGACTCCTCCCGCACCACAATCACTTTGTCCGACATCTACATCTCCCGGCGTCCGCTGAACGCCTCCGCTATGGTCACTCCGTCGGCGTACTCCAAGTCTCCACCTACCGGCAGGCCCCGTGCCAGACGCGTCACACGAAGACCCGGGAACTGCGCCACCGCGCGATGCAGGTAGGCCGCGGTGGCCTCACCTTCCACGCTCGGATTCGTCGCGATGATCAGTTCCGTGATCCCCTCGGCCAGCCGTTGCACCAACTGCGCTATGTTCAACTCGTCGGGCCCCACGCCGTCGAGTGGCGAGAGATGGCCGCCCAACACGTGGTACCGTCCCCGAAATCTGCCTGACGCCTCGATCGCCGCGATATCCGACGCTTCCTCGACGACACAGATCTGAGCGGCGTCTCGTCTCGAATTGCGGCAGTATTCGCAGGGCGCCTCGCTGCTGAGATTCCCGCATTCCCCGCACGGGCGCACCTCGGCGACCACACGGTCGATTGCCGCTGACAGCCTGCTGGCATCTTCCGGTCGACCCTTGAGCAGATGGTAGGTCAGTCGCTGCGCCGTCTTTCGGCCAATTCCCGGCAGTCGTCCGAACTCGCCGATCAGACCTTCGATCGCCGACACCTAGCCGCCCAGCAAGGAACCCAGGTCCGGCATCGGCATCCCACCCGTGGCCTGCCGCATCTCTGCCTCGAGCTGGGCCCGGGCCTTGCCCTGGGCCTGCGAAATCGCGGCCAGGATCAGGTCCTCCAGCATCTCGAGGTCGTCGGGATCCACGGCCGAGGGATCGATCTTCAGGGAGCGAACGATCCCCTTGCCATCTGCCGTCGCTTCAACCAGACCACCGCCAGCCGAGGCCGAGAAAGTCTCCTTCTCGAGCCTCTCCTGTATCTCGGCCATGCGGGACTGCATCTGCTGTCCCATCTGCATCAGTTGTTGCAGTTGATTCATGTTCTCCAAGAGTCGTTACTCCTCGGTGAGTTTCAGGTCCAGTGTTTCTACCGCTTCGCGCAACCTTGGATCCGTCTCGACGAGCCGTCGCAGCTTCAGGTCCCTGGCGGACTCGGCCGTGATACGCTGGCGAGCCCCACTGCCACCGACACGGAACCCCAGAGCCGCGGGGTCAATGCCCAGTCGGGCGCCGAGCTCCTTGCGCAACGCCGCTGATCGGCCGGCATCGGCGAGGAACTTCTCGAGGTCGCCGGCAAGACCGGGGGGAATCTCCAGAGCGAGTTCCCCGTCAGCGAACCCCGAGACCGTGGCCCCACGCAGCCCCACCAGTCGCCCCGGAGGCGCAGACCCCCTGGCTGCCTCGAGCGCTTCCGCCCAGGCCAGACGGACATCCACGGCCTGTCCAGCGGAAGGCGCGTCAACGGCGGGCTCCACCGCCGGCTCAGGCTCCGCCGGCTCAGGCTCCGCCGGCTCCACCGCAACCGGTTTGGACTCGACCGTGCTCCGGGGCCGGGAGCGTGTGCCGGGTTCCACCGCCGAGGCAGTTCCTCTCTCGCCGCCCTTCTCCTTTTCGGAACGCGAGCGCTTGGCCGGCGCCGGACTCGCCTGGCGGGAGGCCCGCGCTTCCCTTCCGCCTGCCGAACCGTCCGCGGCGCCAAGCATGTCGAGCAATTCAGCCAGATCTACGCTGCTATCCAGACTCGCAAGTCTGAGAAGAAGCACCTCGACCTGGATTCGTGGCTGTGCGCTGCGTCGGAAGCGACCGGCCGACTCGAAATCGGCGGTCGCCACGAGCAGACGCAACAGGTCGTCCGCGCTGAAGCGCTCGCCGACCGCTGCGAGCGAAGCCCTGGCCTCCAGACTCAACTCCGTCGCGTCAGCATCCGGATCGAGGCGAAGCGCGAGAACGGCGCGCAGCGTGTCGCCCAACCCCTGAACGAACTCCGCCAGGTCATACCCATGGTCCAGCAGAGCCTGTACGAAGGGGAAGACTGCAGCGCGGTCTCCCTCGTGGACGATGTCCAGCAACTCGATGAAGCGCTCTTCCTCAACGAGGCCGAGCATCTTGCGCACATCCTCGGCCGAGACCTCGTCACCGCTGAACGACAGCACCTGGTCCAACAGCGACAGAGCGTCGCGAACCCCGCCCTCCGCGCGTCTGGCGATGGGAAGCAGCGCGTCGGCCTCGGCGGTGACGCCCTCGAGCTCCAGGACCTGCGCCAGGCGTGCCACCAGGTCGGTCACACTGACGCGCCGGAAGTCGAAGCGCTGTACACGTGACAACACCGGCGAAGCGCTCTGCCGAATCTTCTGGGGCTCCGTCGTGGCGAACACGAAGATCACACGGGGAGGCGGCTCCTCGAGAATCTTCAACAGCGCGTTCCACGCCTCCCGAGTGAGCATGTGGGCTTCATCGATGATGTAGACCTTGTAGCGGCTCTCGTCGGACGGCGCGTACATGGCACGCTCACGCAGGTCCCGCGCATCATCGACTCCGCGGTTGCTCGCAGCGTCGATCTCGACCACATCCAGGGAGGTCCGTCCCGACCAGATGCTCGTACAGGACTCACACGCGCCGCACGGCTCTCCGTCCTTTCGATCCGGACAGTTGAGCGCCATCGCGAGAACGCGAGCGGCCGTGGTCTTTCCAATGCCCCTGGGCCCACAGAACAGGTATGCGTGCGCCGCCCGTTCCGTCTCGACGGCCACACGAAGAGTCGACGCCACGTGATCCTGCCCGACGAGATCCGCGAACCGACGGGGTCTGTGAGTCCTGGCCAGTGCTGTTCTGTACATGGGGCGCAAGCTACCGCGCGGGAGGCACCGTCGAAAGCGGAAAGATGGTGCGAGGGCCATATGGCGGCTCGCGGACCGCGAAACGGGTCAAGAGAAACCCCAGGCGGACCGTGGCGACCTTTACACGCTTACCGCTGCTACCTTCACGGTCCTGACGGGATTCACGCGCTCCAGCCCCACGGGCCTGGGGCGAAGCGAAGGTATCGGTCCCCCTCTCCACGGTCAACGAGTCCCGGCTCGAGCCACCGCTGACGAATTCCGAACCGCCTCAAGGGCCGTACGCGTCGAACGCGCCGGGGATATACCGAACCCGCGGTCCTCCATTCTCCGGCCAGGTAACGGCAATGAGATCGAATCGAAATGAGCGACCCACTCGAGGATTCGCTCGCATCCAGGCAGCGGCCGCCCGGCCTATGTTCCGTCTCTGGGCCGTGGTGACGGATTCTGAGGCGCGTTGCGCACCCGGCCGACGGGTCTTCACCTCGATGAAGACGACCTCGCCGTCACGCGAAGCCACGAGGTCGATCTCGTAACGGCCCGCGCGCCAGTTTCTGGAGAGGATCCGATAGCCGGCGCCCCGCAGCAGGCTCGCGGCAAGATCCTCCCCGCGTCGGCCCAGCTCTATGCGGCCCGAGCGCGGACGCGATTCCTGGTGAGTCAAGTTCGACCTCCTGTCGGTTCGGGAGAACCGGTACGGTAGGTCGCCCTCTCAACTCGGAATCAAGACTCTCGCTCGGTCAGGAGAAGTGCGTGGGAGGACTCGACTGCAGGTCGACCGTCAGTCCCTCGCTCGCCAGCTCAACCGGCCCGGCGTAACCCGACTCGCGTATGAGGGCAGCTACGTCGGTGGCGTGGCGGAACTGTGGATATACGTGCGTCGCGACCACGCGTCGGGCCCTCGCCCGGCCGGCCAGCCGGGCGAGCCTGGACGGAGAGAGGTGATTGTCTCCCACCAGGTCATCGGGAAGCGAACATTCGCCGACCAGGAGATCGACGTCCCGACAGAAGTCGGCGAGGCCTTCATCAGGCCCCGTGTCTCCCGTATAGACGAGGGCGGGTTCTCCCGATGGGGAAGCCACGCGGAGCGCCATGCTCTCGGGCGTGTGGGGCACATCCCTGCAGGTGACGACGAGATCTCCCGCGATGACTTCGCGGCCGGGGACCATCTCATGAATCGACACCGGAAAGCCCGGCTCGAGGAAGAAGTCACCCAGTGCGGAACTCAGGCCCTCGAACAGCGCCCGAGTCCCGGGCGGGCCCCAGACTTCCAGTGGGTCCACCGTTCTGGGCGGGTGAACGCCGTGGCGGAGCGCGAAGAACAGACCCGGCAGGGACCCGACGTGGTCGGAGTGGAAATGGGTCAAGAACAGGTGCGACAACCCGTTCCACGGCAGCCCCAGGCGCGCCATCGCCTGCACCGCTCCCGACCCGCAATCGAAAAGAGCCCGGGTCGCGCCCCGTTCCACGTAGTACGCGGAGCACGCCCGATCGGCCTCGGGAACGACCGTTCCACAGCCGACGACCGTCAGGCGCACGGCCGCCTCGACATGCTCAGGCCACCTGGCCGCGTGGCAGATCCTGCAGCTCCACGCTCACGATCTTGCTAACGCCGAGTTCCTGCATCGTGACTCCGTAGATCCAGTCGGCCGCCTCGATCGTGCGCGCGTTGTGAGTGATCACGATGAACTGCGTGTCGCTCTTGAACCGCTCGAGCATGGCCGTGAACCGGCCGATGTTGGTCTCGTCGAG
>JAMJQV010000212.1 GCA_023554435.1 Gemmatimonadota bacterium
GGACCGATTCGAGGCGTCTCGGTGACGATGGTCACATCGGCATTCACCACCTGGTAGTTCCGTTCCTCGATCAGGCGCACCGTGGCGGCGAGAAGTCCCATCGAATTCGCCCCCTCCCAGCGAGGATCGGTATCCGGAAAATGGTGACCGATGTCACCAAGCGCCGACGCGCCGAGGAGGGCATCGATCAAAGCGTGGGCGACTGCGTCTCCGTCGGAGTGTCCCTTGAGGCCGGCGTGGTCAGGCAGGAGAACGCCGCCAAGAACGAGGGGTCGCCCGGACTCAAATCGATGTGAATCGTAGCCGATACCGACGCGCACGGAACCTCCTATCGGCCGGCGCTCGGGTCAGGCCTCGCGACCGACCCCGAGCAGGCGGAGCGCCAGGTGGGCCGCGTTCCGCGAGTTGTCGATGCCGACCGTGGCGACGGGGACGCCGGGAGGCATCTGAACGATGGATAGTAGGGCGTCGAGGCCCCCGAGGGTTCCCGCCGAAACCGGTACCCCTATCACGGGTAGCCGTGTGTGTGCGGCGACCACGCCCGGAAGAGCTGCGGACAAACCGGCTCCGCATATGATCGCAGAAAAGCCCTCCGCCTCGGCCGACGTTGCGACCTCAGCCGTACGAACGGGGTCCCGATGGGCACTGCTCACGACCACCTCGACGTCCACGCCAGCCTCGGCGAGCACATCGACTCCCTTCTGCATGACGGGTCGGTCGGATTCAGACCCCATCATGACGAGCACTCGTCCGCCCATCACTAACCTCTCCTGTCAAGGCAGACCGCACAGCCACAGTACCAGTCCAGGTCATCCCGGACCGGGGAGTAATCCTGGTATCTGGGCACGGCTTTGAAGCCTGCTTCCTCAATGAAACGTACCAGCATCGGCCGGGGCATGATGAAGTCCGTCCCCGTGGCCGACACCACGTTCTCCTCCATCATCAGTGAGCCGAAGTCATTGCAGCCGAAATGCAGGGCCACCTGCGCCACTTTCGGCCCCTGGGTGACGTAGCTCACCTGGAGGTTTCGGACATTGTCGATCACCAGGCGCGAGATCGCCACCGTCTTCAAGTACTCGGCTGCGGTCGCTTCCGGTGTACCGTCCATCTCGGTTCCGTCCGACTGAAGAGTCCACGGAATGAACGCCGTGAAGCCACCGGTCTCCCGCTGAAGATCGCGCACTCGCATCATGTGCTCGACCCTGTCCTCCCGACTCTCTCCGGCCCCGAACATCATCGTCGCCGAGCTCAGCAGGCCCCGACCGTGTACCGCCCGGTGGATATCGAGCCAGCGTCCAGTGTCGATCTTCTTCTTCGCAATGCGATCCCTGACATCGTCCACCAGTATCTCGGCACCGGCACCCGGCACCGAGTCGAGTCCGGCGTCCATCAGCTCGCCGACGACCGTATCCACGTCCAGCTTGTGGACTCGAGCGATGATGTCGAGCTCCGACGCCGAAAACCCATGCACGTGGATGGGGTGGTGCGTCTTGATGTAGTCCAGGAGTCCCGTGTAGTAGTCGAGTTTCAGATACGGGTTGTGCCCACCCTGCATGAGAATCTGCACCGCGCCGATCGCCTTCGCCTCATCGATCTTGGCCCCGATCTGCTCGTTCGAGAGGACATAGCCCTCCTCGTGACCGGGTCGTCGATAGAAAGCGCAGAATGAGCAATCGGTGACGCAAACGTTGGTGTAGTTGATGTTGCGGTCCGCTATGTACGAAACCACCCCATCCGGCACGGCCGCCGTGGCGCGCTCACGGGCCATGGCTCCCAGTTCCAGCAGCGGGCGATCGTACAGAGAAGCGTACTCCGCCCGCTCCTCGGCATCGACCGGCGCCAGGACAGTGGATGGACCGCTCAGACCAGTGGTCATGCGACCGCCGGCTCCGCAACCGCGTTGTAGAGGGAGTCACGCTCCACAGGTGTCTTGCCGGCATCCCTGATCAGCCTCACGATCTCGTCGAGATCGAGGCCGATAGGAGTATCCGCGCCAGCCGTGTGCGTGATCTTCTCGAGCACCACCGTGCCCTCCAGGTCATCGACCCCGAACGAGAGCGCGATCTGGGAGACCTTGGTGGTCACCATGATCCAGTGCGTCTTGATGTGGGGGATGTTGTCGAGGAGAATGCGACCCACCGCCAGGGCTTTCAGGTCGTCCAGCCCGCCGGTCCGGTGGCCCTCTACCCCCATTTCACGCCCCAGCGCCGTGTTGTCCGGATGCCAGGCCAGCGGAATGAAGGTACTGAAGCCGCGCGTCTCATCCTGCAGGTCCCGCAGCATGAGCATGTGATCGACCCGGTCGGCCGACGATTCGACATGACCGTAGAGAAGCGTACAGTTTGTCGGGATCGCCATCTCGTGTGCTTCCCGGTGAACCTGCAGCCACTCGTCCGCGGCCAGCTTCCGGTCGGCTATCGTTGAACGGACCGCGGGGCTGAACACCTCCGCACCGCCGCCAGGCATGGCGTCGAGCCCGGCGTCCTTCAGCTCCCGGATCACGTCCTTCGTGGTCACTCCCTCGATACGGGCCAGGTGAGCGATCTCTACGGCCGTCAGGGCCTTCACGTGGATGTGCGGGTGTCGTTCCTTCAAGCCCCGGATCATGTCCGTGTAATATGACAGCGGGAGTTTCGGATGAAGTCCGCCCACGATGTGGAACTCCCGCGTTGGGGAGTGTCGGGCCGCATCGGCTTCCGCATACACTTCTTCAAGACTCATGGTGTACGCGTCCTCCGCGAGGGGGCGCACGCCGTACGAGCAGAACACGCAGACTTTGTTGAGGATGCAGACGTTGGTCGGGTTGATGTGCTGGTTGGCGACGTAGTACACCCGGTCGCCGTTGAGGCGCCGGTTCACCAGGTCGGCCATGCTGCCGACGGCCAGGAGATCGTCCGTCTCGAACAGCGCGATCGCATCCTCTCGAGAGATGCGTTCGCCCGCTTCGACCTTCTCCGCGATCGGGACCAACTCCGGCGCCTGGGGTCTGACGCTCAACTCACCTTCGATCCGGGGATAGATCACTCGCCCTCCCAGGCCCGAACCGCCAGGGACACGTTGTGACCTCCGAAACCGAACGAGTTGCTGAGCGCGGCGCGGACAGGCCCCTCGGTCGGTCCCTCGACGCCATAGTTCAAATCACACTCCGGGTCGGGCGTCTCGTAGTTGATCGTCGGTGGGATCAGGCCCCGCTCGCATACGAGCAGCGACACCCCGGTCTCGATTGCCCCCGCAGCTCCCAGCGTGTGTCCCGTCATTGATTTCGTGGAGCCAACGACGATCTCCCTCGCCCGATCCCCCAGAACGGCCTTGATGGCGGCCGTCTCGGAGGCATCGTTGGCCGGGGTGGAGGTGCCGTGAGCATTGATGTAGTCCACGTCCGACGCCTGCAAGCCGGCGTCCTTCATCGCCAGTCGCATGGCCATCTGGGCGCCGGCGCCTCCAGGGGCCGGAGAAGTCATGTGATAGGCGTCCGCAGTCTGGCCGAAACCCGCGATTTCTCCCAGGATGGTCGCCCCGCGCGCCACCGCGTGCTCCAACGCCTCGAGGACCATGATCCCCGCGCCTTCCCCCAGCACGAAACCGTCACGAGTCAGATCGAACGGCCGGGACGCGGTCTCGGGCGATTCATTCCGTGCGGACAGGGCCTTCATGGACGCAAATCCGGCGATGCACAGGGGCGTGACCGTCGCCTCGGTGCCGCCCGTGATCATCAGGTCACTCTCACCCGTGCGGATGGATCGGAAGGCCGCTCCCACCGCGTGACCGCTCGATGCGCAGGCCGATACAGTGGCGTAGTTCGGTCCCTGTGCACCGTATTTCATCGAGATCATGCCGGCGGCCATGTCGCCGATGAACATGGGAATAAAGAACGGAGACACCCGTCCCGGCCCCTGGTTCAACAGCTTCGCGTGCTGCGTCTCCATCGTCGTGAGCCCACCGATGCCGCTGCCCACGATGACACCGAATCGCTCAGGTGAAACGGACTCGACGGCAGACTGGATCTCGGCCTGCTCAACGGCCTGATGGGCAGCGCCCATGGCCAGGTGCAGGAAGCGGTCGGCCCTCCGGACCTCCTTGCGGTCCATGTACTGCTCGGGATCGAATCCCTTGACCTCGCAGGCGAACCGCACCGACTGATCCGACGCGTCGAACTGCGTGATCGGCGCCCCACCGGAACGCCCTTCGATCAGGGCATCCCACGTCTCCTCTACATCCAGCCCGACCGGCGTGACAAGGCCAAGGCCCGTGACGACCACGCGCCGTAGTTCGGACATCCGAATCTCCTCCTCCTAGGGGGTGGGAGGTTACTCCTTGTCCTGGAGATAGCGGATGGCGTCACCCACCGTCTGCATCTGCTCGGCATCTTCGTCGGGGATCTCCACCCCGAACTCTTCCTCGAACGCCATCACCAGCTCGACCGTGTCGAGGGAATCCGCACCGAGATCCTCAACGAAAGAGGCCTCATCGGTCACTTTCTCCATCTCCACGCCAAGCTCGTTGGCGATAATCTCTCTGACTTTGTCAGCAGCGTCGGACATGATCCGTACCTCTGTTTTGTTGTTATTGCTCTCCGGCGTCCCCTCGGGATGCCAGCTACATCACCATGCCGCCATCCACCACCAGAACCTGTCCGGTAATGTATGAGGCGGCCGGTCCCGCCAGGAAGCGCACCGCTCCTGCTATGTCCTCAGGTTTTCCGAACCGTCCCAGCGGAATTCGCTCGAACAGCGCGTCACGCGCCTCCTCGGGCAGGGACGCCGTCATGTCGGTCTCGATGAAGCCCGGCGCAACGACGTTGGCCAGCACTCCTCGACCTGCCAACTCCTGTGCCACCGACTTCGTGAACCCGATCAAACCTGCCTTGGATGCCGCATAGTTGGCCTGTCCGCTGTTCCCCGTCAAGCCTACTACGCTGCCGACATTGATGATGCGGCCGCTCCGTCGCTTCATCATTCCTCGCGCCACGGCGCGGGTCGTGTTGAACGCACCCCGAAGATTCGTCTCCAGCACGGCCTCCCAGTCCTCGTCCTTCATTCGGACGAGAATGTTGTCCCGCGTGATTCCGGCGTTGTTCACCAGAAGGTCGATCGCGCCCAGCTCGTCCTGGACCGTGGCCGCGACATCGGAGCACTGCCCCGGGTCTGCCACATCGCACGCGAGGGCCATTCCAGGTCCTTCGAGAAGCGCCAGGGTCTCGCGCGCCCGGTCCTCTGACCTGGCAATGACAGCCACCGAAGCCCCGGCCCGACCAAGCTCACAGGCGATGGCCCGGCCGATTCCCCTCGAGCCGCCGGTTACGACGGCCACCTGACCTTCGAGTTCACGCATCGTCGCCCTCCTCCACGAGTGCTTGCACGGCGTCGACCTCCTCCGGACCCCCGATCGCGCGAACGTTCGTGCCCCTGTCGATACGGCGCATCAATCCGGTGAGCACCTTGCTCGGGCCCAGCTCGATCCACGTGTCCGGCCGGGTCGCATTCATCGCCTCGACGCATTCTACCCAGCGGACCGGTGACGTCAACTGCTCGATGAGGAGCTCTCGGGCCCTCGCGGGATCGTTGACCGGAAGCGCCGCCGCGTTGGCCACAACCGGGAAGCGGGCCTCCCGCACCTGCACCCCCTCGAGGGATAGAGCCAGCCCCTCTCGCGCCTCCTCCATCAGGGGAGAGTGGAAAGCTCCGCTGACATTGAGGGGTACGGCTCGCTTGGCTCCCGCCTCCAGTGCCCGCTCCCGGGCCACACCAACGGCTTCGATATCCCCGCTGATCACGATCTGGCCCGGAGCGTTGTAGTTCGCGGGTACGACCGTTCCGTCATGGACACTCTCGCAGACCGACCGAACCGCGTCCGGGTCCAGACCGATGACCGCCGCCATCGTACCGGGCCGGACAGTTCCGGCTCCGGCCATGAGCTCACCGCGCGTGCGCACCAGCCGGATGGCGTCCTCGAATGTAAGGGCACCCGCAGCGAGGTAGGCCGAGAACTCGCCAAGCGAATGCCCGGCTCCGATGGTCACCCGCTCCCGCACTTCCTGCGGTAGGCAAACCCACACCGCATAGCTGTGCAGCAGAATCGCGGGTTGGGCATTCTCGGTGCGGGTCAGTTCCTCCTCGGGGCCTTCCCAGCAGATTCCCCTGAGGTCTACTCCCAGTATCTCGTTGGCCTGCTCGAACACCTCAGCCGCACGCGCGCGACTCTCGGCAAGCTCGCGACCCATACCGACGAATTGAGAGCCCTGCCCCGGCATCAGAAGAGCGATACTGTTCCCCAACACTGCCGTCCCCCTCGATGAGTGCCGTGTTTCACGGGCGGTGATTGAGACCGGTCGATCAGCGGCGGCGGATGCGTCTCCAGACCCTCGCCCGCCTCGTGGGCAGACCGAATTCCGACGCCATGTCCTCGACCATGTTCGACTCGAGACAAGCAACCGCTACCCGTATGGCGTTCTTGATGGCCCGGGCGGAAGACCCGCCGTGACAGATGATCGACACCCCATTGACTCCGAGAAGTGGCGCTCCGCCACGCTCGGCGTAGTCGATCGTTCTGTACACTTCCTTGAAACCCTCCCCGTGCACCTCCGGGTCGAGCTGCGCCTTCAATACGCCGGCTATGAAGCCGGCCACCGATTCGTAGAACTTCAGCAGCACGTTCCCTACGAAACCATCACACACCAGCACGTCGCAGGCCCCTTCGACGATTTCGTGACCTTCGATGTTTCCGACGAAATTCAGGTCCTCATCATCCTGCAACAACTTGTGGGTCGCCACCGCCAGGGCCCCACCCTTGGAAGACTCCTCTCCCACGTTCAGCAGCCCGATCCTTGGACTCTCCAACCCGAGCAGGTCCCGCATGTAGACCGAACCGAGCCGCGCGAACTGGAGCAACTGCGAGGGTCTGGCGTCGATATTCGCCCCAGAGTCCACGACCAGAACCGGAGATCCGGTAGTCGGGAACATCGTTCCGATGGTGGGTCGTTCCACCCCCGGGAGCATCCCGAGGAGGAGGCGGGAAGCCGCCATAACGGCCCCCGTGGATCCAGCGCTGATGAAAGCATCGACCTCGCCGGCCCCCAGCAGTCCGAGGCCGACCACGATCGAACTGTCCGGTTTCCGCCGGATGGCGCGAACCGGGGACTCGTGCCCCTCCACGACTTCAGCGGCCGGAACGATCTGGATGCTGTCGGGGACCTCCCGCGGAAGGACCTCCCGGATCTCATCCGGGATGCCCACGAGAGACACGACGAACCTGTCAGGCCATTCCCGAACGGCAGACAGCGCGCCCTCGATGATGACTCGGGGCGCGCCGTCTCCTCCCATGGCGTCCAGCGCGATGCGCTGCATGTCAAACCACGCTCAGCTGCGGGTCGGTCAGAACTCTTCGGTTCGGACGACCTCCCGGTCACCATAATGGCCGCACGTCGGGCACACGCGGTGAGGCCGTCGAGGATCTCCGCACCTCGGACACGCCTGGTGAGCCGTAGGCGCCGCTACGTGATGGGTGCGCCGCTTCCGCTTGCGCTGCTTCGAGGTCCGTCTCTTGGGTACCGCCATGATACGACTCCCTATCCTTCGTTGCCGTCAATCATCGTTATCTGGTCTGGCAGCCTCAGGCTGTCCATCCGACACCAACTGCTTCAACACCGCCCAGCGATCGTCACCCGGCTGCCGCGTGCAGCCGCAATTCGATTCGTTCAGGTCGGCGCCGCAAACGGAACACAGACCGCGGCACCCTTCCTGACACACCGGGTAATCGGGCATGCCCAGGACCCACTCCTCCCGGAGCGGCCGCACCAGATCCAGCGACGCGGCGTTCGGGTCCAGGGTGAACACTCCGCCCTCTTCCTCCCACTCCTGCACGGCGGGGTCGAACCGGAAATCGAAATCGACCTCCATCGGCCACTCAATCTCGTCCAGGCAACGTCGGCATGCGAGCTTGAGCATCGCCGTCAGGCGACCGGCCACCCGAACGCTGCCACGTCCACCCGCTTCGGCACGATACTCGAGCAAGGGCTCATCCACGGACCCCAGCTCTTCGAGGCCCCAGGCCCCCGGCTCAGCCGGCAGGGTTCCGGACCACTCCACCGGTCCCGCGCGCAGTTCGTTCAGATCGACCCGACCCGCCGGGAAGCCGCTATTCATAGCCCTTCTAGCCTGTCTTGTCAATCATGGGCCACGCCCCTTCAAGCGCGGAGCCGCTCGGTGCCCGCGAAGAAGAAGGCGATCTCGATTTCGGCATTCTCCGCCGAGTCCGAAGCGTGGATCGCGTTGCGCTCCTTACTCTCCGCATAGAGGGCTCGTACCGTACCCTCGTCGGCCTCGGCAGGATCCGTCGCGCCGATCACCGATCGAAGCTCCGGAACCGCGTCCTCGCGGCGAAGCAGCAGGGGCATGCACGGCCCCGAGGTCATGAACTCGACGAGCGAAGAGAAGAAGGGCCGCTCCCGATGCACGGCATAGAAAGCCCGGGCCTCGTCGAGGGTCAGATGCTTGACGGTAGCCGCGACCACGCGGAATCCGGCATCCTCCAGGTGGGCGATGATGTGCCCCGCCTTTCCGGCGCCGAACGCGTCCGGCTTGATGATCGTCAGAGTGTCCGTCTCGTTCATATTGAAAGTGCCTCCACGTGTGTCTAGAGTCTGGCCTCGATGAGGCCCACCAGGTCTGCCGGTCTCTCGGCTACCGCGATACCGCACTCGCGAAACGCGTTCATCTTCTCGGCTGCCGTACCCTCGGACCCGGAGATGATGGCTCCCGCGTGTCCCATCCGCCGACCCGGAGGGGCCGTCTGCCCCGCGATGAACCCGACCACCGGTTTCGACATGTGGTCCCGGACGAACTCCGCGGCCACCTGTTCGTCCGTCCCCCCGATCTCCCCGATCATGGCGACGGCGCTGGTGTGCGGATCGGCCTCGAACGCCGTCAGACAATCCACGAAATCCGTGCCAATCAGCGGATCGCCGCCGATCCCTACACACGTCGACTGGCCGATACCGTTCCGAGTCAACTGGAAGATGACTTCATAGGTCAGCGTTCCCGAGCGGCTCACGATGCCCACGGGCCCCGGGGTCACGATCTGACCCGGCAGGATACCGATCTTCCCGATCCCCGGGGCGATCAGGCCGGGACAATTCGGGCCGATCAGTCGGGCCCCCTTCTCCTGGACGTACGGAAGCGCGGTCATCATGTCACCCACCGGAACTCCCTCGGTGATGCACACGATGAGGTCGACTCCCGCGTCGGCCGCCTCGAAAATCGCGCTCGAGGCGAACGCTGCGGGAACGTAGATCACGCTGGCATTCGCCCCTGTCTCGGACACGGCCTCGGCCACCGTGTCAAACACCGGGACCGTGTCGTCGAAGACCTGGCCGCCCTTCCCCGGTGTCACGCCCGCGACGACGCTCGTTCCGTACTCGATCATCTGGCGCGTGTGAAAGGACCCGTCCCGTCCTGTGATCCCCTGCACGACCAGCCTGGTATCGCCATCAATGAAAATGCTCATGCCTGAAAATCCTCTGCAGTCAGTGCTGATTCCCGGATGGCTAGCTCGCTGCACCCGCCGCCAGCGTCACTGCCCTCTTCACCACCTCGTCCATGTCCGTCATGGCCTCGAACCCGTTCTCCTTCAGGATTTCGACGGCCAGGTCTTCGTTGGTCCCCGTCAAGCGGATCGCAATCGGGAGCCCCACGTCGATTCGGCGAGTGGCTTCCACGATACCGTTGGCCACATCGTCACACCTCGTGATCCCGCCGAAGATATTGAACAGAATCGACTTGACGTTGGGGTCCGATGTAATGATCTCGAAAGCCGTGACGACCTTGTCGGGATTCGATGAGCCCCCGATGTCCAGGAAGTTGGCCGGATCGCCACCGTAGTGCTTCACCAGGTCCATGGTGGCCATCGCCAGCCCTGCTCCGTTGACACAGCATCCGACATCCCCGTCCAGCTGGATGTAGCTGAGTCCCGCTTCTCGGGCCTTGCGCTCGGCCGGGTCCTCAGCCGCTTCGTCACGCATCGCCGCCACATCCGGGAGTCTGAACAGAGCGTTGTCGTCGATGTTCATCTTGGCGTCGATCGCCTTCACCTCTCCACCGGGTGTCGTGATCAGAGGGTTGATCTCGGCCAGGGTGCATCCGGCAGCCCGATACGCCTCGTAGAGCTGCATGATGATGCGAGCGGCCTGCCTCGCGAGCTTCGCGTCGGAATACAGGCCGTGCGCAAGCGCCGCGGCCTGATGCGGAAGGAGGCCGTAGCGAGCGTCCACCGCCAGCTTCTGAATCGCGTCCGGATTGGTCGCCGCCACCTCTTCGATGTCGATCCCGCCTTCTGAGGAGACCATGATCACATCACTCTGGGAACCGCGGTCCATAACGATACCCAGGTAGGCCTCCGTCTCGATGTCCTCTGCGGGCGCAACCAGGATCTTCTCAACCGTGAGGCCCTTGATCTCGATCCCAAGGATGGCCCCCGCTTTCTCCCGCGCGTCCGCTGGATCGACCGCCAGCTTGACTCCACCGGCCTTGCCACGGCCGCCGGCGTGTACTTGAGCCTTCACAACGACCATTCCCCCGTACTGGGCGGCGATACGCTCCGCTTCTTCGGGAGTCGTCGCGATCTCACCCGGAGGAACCGGGACTCCGTGCGCCCTGAGTATTTCCCTGGCTTGATATTCGTGAATGTTCATGACTGCCTTTGCCGTCTCGTGTTCACTCAAACCCGCCGGAAGGAATTCGGTCCGGCGTCACGGTCGTTCCCGACGTTCCGGCCAGACCGGCCGGACCCTCGTGGAGAGCCGCGATGATCGCCCGCTCTCCCCCGCCCTCGACGAAGTGCACGGCCGCCTCGACCTTCGGCCCCATGCTACCGGACCCGAGAGTTCCGGTGTCGATGAGAGCCCGAGCTTCCGACGCCGTCAGTCTGGACGTCAGCCGGGCATCCGGCTTGCCCCAGTTCTCGTACACGCCATCGACGTCCGTCAGAATCAACAGCACCGAGGCCCCTATCTCATGCCCCAAAAGGGCAGCCGCCCTGTCCTTGTCCACCACCGCGTCCACCCCCTCCAGGCCCAACTGCGGATCCAGATAGACCGGGATCCCTCCTCCGCCAGCGGCGATGACGATATCGCCCCGGGCCACGAGTTCCGTCACCATCCTGGACTCGCGTATCCCCACCGGTACGGGGCTCGGCACGCGTCGCCTCAAGTTGCCCCGTGAGTCCGCCTCGATCCAGATGCCCTCCTGTCGCAGCTCTTCCGCTACCCCCGGGCGAATGCCCCGGCCGATGAACTTCGTCGGCTCGCGCATCGAGGGGTCTTCCGGATCGACCAGGGACTGGGTGATCAGGGTCACGACCCGCCGATCACTTCCCGCGGCCTCCAGCGCATTCTGCAGCGACTGCTGAATCATGTATCCGATCCAGCCCGCCGTGGCAGCGACCAGCACGCCGAGCGGCAGTTGCTCCACCTTCGAACGGGAGACCTCGTTGCGCTGCAGTTCGTCACCAACCTGCGGCCCGTTCCCATGAACCACCGCGATATTCCAACCCTGGAGGGCCAGATCGACGATGGGCTCCATGCTGTCCCGAGTGTGCCGGAACTGATTGCCGATCGAGGCCAGCTCGCCGGCCGGCGAGAGGGCGTTCCCCCCAATGGCGACGACTACCGACCGCCCCTTGAGGCTCACGGACTCGTCAACTCCCGGCCAGCTCGGGAACGGAAACCCCTTCGGCGCTCAGGTATCCGGCCACGTCGTCGCGAATGCCCCTCAGGCCGGCAACCGAGTCCGCCTCGAACCGAATGACGATGACCGGCTGCGTATTGCTCGCCCTGATCAGTGCCCAGCCATCCTCGAACTCGATGCGAGCGCCATCGATGTCGTTCACCGCATGACCGGCCTTGTAGTGCTCCACCGCGCGAGCGACCACCTCGAACTTCAGGTCCTCGGCGCAGTCCACGCGCAGCTCCGGGGTGGAAGGGTACGCGGGAATGGCATCGGCCAGCTCGGAGAACGGCCTTCCGCTCCTCTGCACAAGTCCAGCCAGGCGTGCGGCGGCATATATCGCATCGTCGAATCCGAAATAATTGTCTGCAAAGCAGATATGTCCACTCATCTCACCTGCAATGGGAGATCCGGACTCCTTCATGCGCTCCTTGATGAGTGAGTGCCCCGTCTTCCACATCACGGGCACGCCGCCCGCCCGCGCAATCAGCTCGGGAAGCGCCTTCGAGCACTTCACGTCAAAGACGATCTCCGCACCCGGGTACCGCGGAAGCGCGTCCAGTGCGTACAGAAGCAACAGGTGATCCCCTCGGACGATCCCGCCACTCTCCGTGACCGCTCCAATCCGGTCGGCATCACCGTCCAGCCCCACGCCGAGATCCGCGCCCGTGGCCTTCACTCGAGCGATGAGGTCGACCACGTTCTTGTCGACCGTGGGGTCGGGATGGTGATTGGGGAACGTGCCGTCAGACTCGCAGTACAGGCAATCGACGTCGATGCCGGCCAATGCAAGGGCCTGCGGAGCGATCACCGATCCGGTGCCGTTGCCGCAATCGAGGACCAGCTTCACCGGCCCCTCGACACCTGCCCGGCGGCCGATCTCTTCCGCATAGCGCTCCAGGATCTCGTGACGCTCCGTGCTCCCCGAGCCGTCGGCATAGCGATCCGACTCCACGAGCTCTCGCAGCTCCTGGATCGCAGCTCCGTACAGCGCCCGGTCCCCCACGATCATCTTGATCCCGTTGTACTCGGGTGGATTGTGGGAGCCGGTGATCTGTATTCCCCCGTCCGTGGCCCATACGTCGGCCGCGTAGTACAGCGCCGGTGTCGGTACCGTTCCGACAAGGCGGACATCGGCGCCGGCAGCGTTCAGCCCTGCCGCCAGGGCATCGGCCAGCTCCGGCGAACTCGGGCGGTTGTCGTACCCGACCGCCACTACAGGCCGATCCACCGTCCTCCTCAGCCGGGTGGCGTACGCCCTTCCCACGGCTTCGGCGACCGCCACCGTCAGGTCGTCTCCGACGATCCCGCGGATATCGTATTCTCTGAAGATGGTGCTCGATACGTTCATTGGGACCTGCATGTAAGAGGAATCCACCCTTCCAACGGACGCCCCGTCAGCCGCCGGTGAGGCGGGACGGGGCGTGGTCCGAAACGACTACCGTGCCGTCAGTCCGTGTTCGTCTCGGTCACTCCTACCGGGGCTGCGGGTTGCGAGAACGGGGCCACCTGTCGAGGCGAGAGATCGTCTCCCGCGAACTCGGCCATCCGGATGGCTCTCCCGGGGAACAGGCCGGCGATCAGAATCACTACCGCCGCCGCCACAGCCGCGAGACGGAACGCGGCGCCCGCCGGTGCGGGCAGCGCAGCATCCTCGGACGCCTCCTCGAAGTACATCTTCCAGATGACCCTGAGGTAGTAGTAGTAGGACACGAAACTGGTCAGAACCAGGATGACGGCCAGCGTCACGTGGCCGGCTTCCACGGCCGCCAGCAGCAGGTACAGCTTGCCGATGAACCCACCGGTCGGTGGAAACCCGGCCAGGGAAAGCAGGAACAGAACCAGCAGGGCACCCAGCAGAGGCCGGCGCCACCCGAGGCCCCGGAAGTCGGCAAGGCCGCCCCTCGAGCCCTCCGCGCTCGCCGCCACCCCCACGAGAGCAAAAGCGCCGAGCGTCATCACGGCGTAGACCGCCAGGTACAGAAGCGCCGCCGATCGACCTGCCGCACTGCCTGCGACCACTCCGACCAGCAGGTATCCGGCGTGCGCGATGGAGGAATACGCCAGCATCCGCTTGACGTTGTCCTGTGCCAGCGCGATCAGATTGGGGACGACCATGGTCAGTACGGCCAGCCACCACAGAACGACGGTCCAGATCGACGCCGCAGGGGCCAGTTCGACGGTCACGATTCTCAGGATGGCTGCAAATCCGGCCGCCTTCACACCTGCGGCCATGAAGCCGGTGACCGGCGTCGGGGCTCCCTCATACGCGTCAGGCGTCCACATGTGGAACGGCACGGCCGAAATCTTGAACGCCAGGCCAACCACCAGAAGGGCCACGCCCGCGTACAGAAGGAAGTTGCCCTCCGCAGCGCCACGGGCCACCTCGGATGTCACGAGGGCCAGGTTGGTGCTTCCCGTGGCGCCGAACAGCAGCGCGATTCCATACAGCAGGAACCCGCTCGCGAAGGCTCCCATGAGGAAGTACTTGAGCGCTCCCTCGGCCGACCTGGGATCCTTCCGGTTGAACCCCGTAAGGACATAGACAGCCAGTGACATCAGCTCGACCGAGACGAACACCACGATTAGGTCACGCGAGCCTGCCAGGAGCATCATCCCGATCGCGGCCATCAGGACCAGGAAGTAGAACTCGCCGACATCCATGCCTTCCCGGCGCAGATAGTCGAACGAGAACAGGAGAGAGAGGACCGTCGCCCCGAGAATCACGAAGTTGGTCGCGACTCGGAACGTGTCCATGGCGATCATGCCGCTGCGCAACGGCGCCTCGAACTCCAGGAGGTAGCCGTTGGCCAGGAGCGCGGCCAGTACGCCTGCCACGGCGGTCCACCGGACCCAGGCGCGACTCGGACCGGAACGATCTCCACGCTGGAATACGTCGAGGGTCAAGACTAGGAGACCCGTCACAGCGAGGATCACTTCAGGCAGTAGCGCCCACAGGTAGTCGATCGGAGAGCTGAAGTCCAGGATCACCTATCTATCCCCTCTGTCTACTCGTCGAGTCCGAGAATCGGCATGCGGTCGAATCGCACGTCGGACGCGCCCATCACCGCCGGCGCGGAAACGGCCCGCGTCTCGATCTGATCGACCAGGGCCTCAACCGACGCCTCTGTCCGCGACAGGAACGGCTGCGGATAGACGCCAATCAGCACGATCATGATGAGTGCGGGTGCCAGCACCAGTCGCTCTCGAGTTCCGATGTCGATGAGGCTCCGGTTCTCTTCCCTGTCGATCTCTCCGTACAGCAGCCTCTGAACCATGGGAAGCATGTACGCCGCGGCGAAGATCACCCCGGTCGCGGCGATGAACGCAGCCACGGGGTATTTCTGGAACGTTCCGATCAGAATCAGGAACTCGCCGATGAAGCCGTTCGTACCCGGAAGGCCGATCGAACTCAGGGCGACCAGCAGGAAGGCGGCCGCGAACACAGGCATCACTTTCGCCACGCCGCCGAAGTCCTCGATCATGCGGGTGTGGCGCCGCTCGTAGAGCATCCCGATCAGGAGGAAGAGCGCTCCCGTGGAAATGCCGTGGTTCACCATCTGGAGGATTCCGCCCTGAATCCCCAGAGTGGTCAGGGAGAACAACCCCATCATGACGAAGCCCAGGTGAGCGATCGACGTGTACGCCACCAGCTTCTTGGCATCGGGCTGCACCGCCGCGACCCATGCTCCATACGTGATCCCGACCAGACTCAGCACCATGATCGTTCCGACCACCAACTGGCTGGTAGCGGCATGCGAGAAGAACGGCATCGCGAACCGGAGGAAGCCGTAGGTGCCCATCTTCAGCAACACGCCGGCCAGGATTACGGAACCGGCGGTCGGCGCCTCGACGTGCGCATCCGGAAGCCAGGTGTGGAACGGGAACAGGGGCACCTTGATCGCGAACGCGAGCGCGAAGGCAAAGAACAGGACGAACTGGAGGTCCCTGGCAATCGGCAGCTGCACCAGGTCGTTGTAAGCGAAAGTGATCACCCCGAACTGGCGATAGTACAGGAACACGATCACCACGATCGCGACCAGCATGAGCAGCGAGCCGATGGCCGTAAACAGGAAGAACTTCACCGCCGCGTAGATCTTACGCTTGCCCCCCCACACGCCG
>JAMJQV010000022.1 GCA_023554435.1 Gemmatimonadota bacterium
TGACATCGATCGCCTTGTCCGGGAGAAACCGGTCCGTGATGTACCGGTCCGAGAGCTTGGCGGCTGCCTGGAGCGAGCTGTCGGGCACGTTTACGTTGTGGTGGTCCTCGTAGTGGCCCCGAAGGCCCTTGAGGATTTCGATCGTCTCCTCGACCGACGGGGCCTCGACGATTACGGTCTGGAAGCGCCGCTCGAGAGCGCCATCCTTCTCGATGTGCTTGCGATACTCGTTGAGAGTAGAGGCCCCCACGCACTGGAGCTCGCCGCGCGCCAGGGCCGGCTTCAGCATGTTTGACGCGTCGATCGCACCTTCCGCGGCGCCGGCACCCACCAGCGTATGCAACTCGTCAATGAAGAGGATTACACCTTCGTTCTGCGAAATCTCGTTGACGATGGCCTTGAGCCGCTCTTCGAACTGGCCCCGGTACTTGGTGCCCGCGATCACCGCGGCCATGTCCAGAGCCAGAACACGATGGTCCTTCAGGCTGTCCGGTATGTCACCGCGGTCGATCTTCTGGGCGAGCCCCTCGACGATGGCCGTCTTTCCGACGCCAGGCTCTCCGATCAGGACAGGGTTGTTCTTCTTGCGTCGCGATAGCACTTCCATGACCCGTTCGATCTCCGCATGCCTCCCGATCGTCGGATCCAGAGCTCCCTCGTGTGCCAGGACCGTCAGATCCCTGCAGAAGTGATCCAGGGCCGGAGTCTTCGACTTGGACTCCCCGCGCGGGGCAGCCGGCGGAGGAGAACTTCCCGGCTCGGCGATGGCCCCCTCGCTACCGAGTAGCTTGAGCATCTCTGCCCTGGCCTCTTCCAGGCCGATCCCGAGCTCGCCCAGGACCTTGGCGGCCAGTCCCTTCTCTTCCCGCAGGAGTCCGAGCAACAGGTGTTCGGTGCCCACGTAGCTGTGATTCAACTCGCGAGCCTCTGCCATCGCGTACTCGAGCACCTTCTTGGCGCGCGTCGTGTACGGCAGCTCTCCGATCGACGCCGACGCCTTCCCCGGCCTGACGTTCTCTTCCACAAGCCTCAGGAGTTCGTCGAGATCTGCCGCCAGGCTGCGCAGCACCTCGGCCGCCACGCCGTCGCCCTCACGGATCAATCCGAGCAGGATGTGCTCGGTGCCCACGTAGTCATGCTGGAGGCGCACCGCTTCCTCGCGCGCCATCGCCAGCACTTTCCTCACACGGTCGGTGAAGTTGTAGTTCATCAACCCCCCGAGGGCGGTCCGTCGACCACCGTCTCATCACTGGTTCCGCCTGCGGGCGCCTGCCCGGCATCCCGCTCGTCTTTGGCTAGCTTATCCCGAACGTACGTTGCGCGACAGACATCTGCCTCCTGCTCGGACAGTCTTGCGCCCGCCGCGCGCTCCAGATGCGCGAGTTGTCCGCACACCAGGATTTCGTTCAGCGTCTCTACCCGTGGTGAATTCAATAGTTTCAGAGACACACCCAGCCGGACGCCCGAGAGGAGATTCATCATCTCCTCCAGTCCCAGGCTGCGTGCCGCCCGGAGAATCCCATACGCCCGCCACACCTTGTCCTCCAGTACGGACGGTGCCTCCGCAAGGAGAACGCTCCGGGCGCTGCGCTCGTAGTCGATCACCTTCCCGGTCACTCGCCCCAGGTGATCGATCAGATCCTCCTCCGTCTTGCCCAGAGTGGTCTGATTGGACACCTGAAAGAAGTTGCCGACCACCTCCGACCCCTCTCCATACAGCCCACGGTACGTCAATCCGACCTGCGAAATGCCCTCCAGAACCTTGGAGATCTCCTTGGTGAGGACCAGGCCCGGAATGTGGATGAGCACGGACGCTCGAAGTCCCGTCCCGACGTTGGTCGGGCACGCGGTGAGGAACCCGAACTGGTGGTGGAAGGCGAGCGGAAGGAGCGCCCCGATCTCCTCGTCCAGCCGGTCCACCTGGCGCCAGGCCGCCTCGAGAGCCAGACCACCCACGAGGGCCTGCAGCCTCAGATGGTCCTCCTCGTTGACCATCACTCCGCAGGAGCTGTCCGGTGCGAGGACCAGGGCTGAGCTGGACGGTCCCCGGCTGGTGGCCAGGAGGTCGCGGCTGATGAGGTGCCGCTCGACCAGGATCTCCCGGTCTACCGGGTCGAGAGAATCCACTTCCCAGAAGGACCCACCCTCCAGCGACTCCACGTGATCGGCCGCCGCTCTCATTCTCTCGACCACATCGGCCCGTTCCTCGGCTCCGGCACGTCCGGGAAACGGAAACCCCTGAAGATTGCGCGCGACCCGCACGCGAGAGGAGAGAACGATCTCGGCTTCGCCTCCCCCACGAATCCAGTCCAGTCCGCGATCGTCCAGCGGCACCGCATCCTGGATCATCCCTGCGTCTCCATGTCGTGGATGCGGTCTCGCAACTCAGCCGCCGTCTCGAAGTCTTCAGTCTCAATCGCCCGCTTCAGCCGGCGCCGCATCGATGAAAGCTGCCCCAGGCGGTCCGTGATATCCGATGCCTCGCTGAGATACAGTTTCCCGGCGTGCTGAGACGATCCGTGAATCCGGCGCAGAAGGCCTCGAAGCTGAGTCTCGAAGTGCACGTAGCACTGCGAACAGCCGACCCGGCCGGCCTTTCGAAAGTCCGCGGCCGAGATCCCGCAGAACGGACAGGGCTCCGAGGGATCGGAAATGGGTGTCTGCGGACCTGGTGAGCCGAGCTGGCCGAGAAAGTCTGCGAGTGGAGGCGTGTCGGCGACCGTCTCCGCCGCCTCGGCAGAAATGCCCCGCTGGTTGGCGCAACTGACGCACAAGTGAACGGACCGCATTTCCTCGGCTTCGATCGAGGTCAGGTGGACCTCGGCTTCCTGTTTCTGGCAGTCGTCACAGAGCATTCTGCGCTCAGTCTCCCCCGGCTTGCGGATCTTCGTGAGGTTCGGCCAACTCGAGGACGCCCGACGAGAGGCGCAAGATGCGATCCGTGCGCGAGGCCAAAGCCGTATTGTGGGTCACGACTACCATGGCCGTCCCGTGATCGCGGACGAGGTCGAACAATACATCGTGAAGAACTTCGCTGGTGTCCAGGTCGAGATTGCCCGAGGGCTCATCGGCGAGGAGGACCGGAGGTTCGTTGGCCAGTGCCCGCGCGGTCGCCACCCGCTGTTGCTCCCCACCGGACAGCTTGGCCGGAACGTGCCCTGAGCGATCCGCCAATCCGACCTGGTCCAGTAGCTCCAACGCGCGTTTGCGAGCTGCGGGACGCGAGGTCCCCGCGATCAGCTGCGGCATCATGACATTCTCGAGGGCGGTGAAGTCTCTCAGCAGGTGGTGGAACTGGAACACGAAGCCCACGTAGCGATTTCGGACCCGCGCCAGTTGGACGTCATCCAGGTTGGCGACATCCCTTCCCCCCAGCGCAATGCGCCCGGACGACGGCAAGTCCAGGCCGCCCAGGATATGCAGCAGTGTGGACTTCCCCGACCCACTCGGCCCGACGATGGATACGGTCTCGCCGCGACCGAGACGGAGGTCCACGCCGCGAAGCACCCGTATCACATTGCCATCGGCTCCGTCGAAATTCCGCTCGACGCCGACGGCCTCGACGGCGGCGGATGACCCCGGGCCGCTCGTCAGGTCACTCATGGCGGATGGCCTCCACCGGGGTGTAGTCCGCGGCTCGCCGCGCCGGATAGATCGTTGCCAGGAACGCGATGGACAGGGACGCGAGCACTATGAAGCCGACATCGAGCAGGTTGGTGTCGACCGGAAGGTGGTCGATGAAGTAGACGTCACCCGGGAGGGTGATGAACTGGTACCGGTCCAGCAGCCACGACAGCGTGAGCCCCAGGCCGGTCCCGACGGTCGTGCCCACCAGCCCGATCACGACACCTTGCAGGACGAACACGCGCGTGATGTCGGCCGCCGTGAGACCCATCGCACGCATGATCCCGATCTCCCGGACCTTGTCGGTCACGACCATGATCAGAGTCGACACGATGTTGAATGATGCCACCAGGACGATCAGCAGGAGGATGATGCCCATGGCGAACTTCTCGAGCTTGAGCGCCGAGAACAGGCTGGCGTTCTGTCTCTGCCAGTCGTCGACGGAGTACGGAAACCCGAGGGAGTCCCTGATCCGGGATGCCACCTCGCCACTGTTCCAGGGATCCCGGACATTGAACTCGACTCCGGTGACCGCGCGCCCCATGCGAAGCAGGCTCTGGGCGGATTCCAGGTGCACGTAGGCGAACTTCGTATCGTACTGGTAGAGGCCGGTCTCGAAGAGCCCCGTGACCTCATACAATCGCATTTGCGGCTGGATGCCGGTCGGCGTCAGATCCGCACCCTGGAACGAAACGACCGTGACGGTCTTGCCCGGATACAGGTTCAGGCGGTTGGCGAGGGTGGTACCGAGGACGATTCCCGGCCGACCGGACTCGGTCTCGCCAAACGGCATCGTTCCCGAGGTGAGATGCTCATCCACTTCCGTCACGGAAAGTGATGCCGAGTCGTCCGCCAGGCCACGGAGTACGGCGCCCTCCGCATAGCTGCCCCCGGGCACGTTCAGGCCCACTTCGGTATAGATGAAGGGGGCGGCGCCGGTGACGTCCGGATCCTCCAGTACCCGGCGCAACACCGATTCCCAACTCTCCATCCGGACGGCTTCTCCGATTTCCAGCACCATGCCGTGGGAGTTCGCGCCGAGGATCTTCTCTCGCAGATCGGTTTGCAGCCCCGACATCACGCCGATGACGACGATCAGAGCCATCACCCCAACCGAGACCCCCCCGATCGCAATCAGGGTGATCATCGACAGGAAGCCCCTGCCCCGCCGACTCGACAGGTATCGCCGAGCGACGAACCAGTGAAGGGCCCGGTCCGTGCGCCTTGTCCGCACGGTACCCTCAGTCGGATTCATCATCCCTCATGATTGGATAGAGGATGACCTCGCGGATCGTGGGCCGGTCCGTGAGGAGCATCACGAGCCGGTCGACGCCCAGACCGAGCCCGCCCGTGGGAGGGAGCCCGTACTCCAGGGCCCTGACGTAGTCCTCGTCCAGGCTCTGGGCTTCCTCATCCCCGGCCGCCCGCTGTTCCACCTGATTCGCGAAACGCTCCCATTGGTCGATGGGGTCGTTCAACTCGCTGAATGCATTCACCAGTTCGGTGCCGGCCACGATGACCTCAAAGCGCTCGGCCAGACCCGGGTCTCCCCGCTTGGGTTTGGCCAGAGGGCTCATCTCGATCGGGTAATCGAACACGATGGTCGGATTGACGAGTTCGGGCTCGACCCACTCGGAGAAGATCACATCGAGCAACTTGGTGCGACTCAAGGTGTCCGCGTCGCTCCGGCCCGCATCACGCACTCGCTGCCGAAGCTCCTCCGTATCAGCGGATCGAGCGTCGAAGCCGGCATAGTTCTCGATCGCCTCGAAGAACGGTATCCGTTTCCAGGGGCGTGAGAGGTCGACGGCATGACCGTCATAGGAGATCTGCAGCTCGTCGTTCACGGCCGCCGCGGCTACGGTGACCAGCTCCTCGGCCGTGTCCATCATCGTCAGGTAGTCCGCGTACGCCCGGTAGAGTTCGAGCATCGTGAATTCGGGATTGTGAGTCCGGTCGATGCCCTCGTTCCTGAAGTTCTTTGAAATCTCGTACACCCGGTCCAGCTGGCCCACGATCAAACGCTTCAGGTACAGCTCGTCCGCAATTCGCAGGAATAGAGTGCGGCCCAGCGAATGATGATGGGTCGTAAATGGGCGGGCGAACGCTCCGCCATAGAGAGGCTGGAGTACCGGCGTCTCCACCTCGAGGTATCCCTCCCCATCCAGCTTCGCGCGGAGGGCGGAGATGATCCGGGCCCTCGTAACGAAAACGGCCCGAACGTCCGGGTTGACGGCGAGGTCCGCGTAGCGTTGCCGGTATCGACTCTCGACATCGGCAAACCCGCTGTGGACCACGGATTCCCCTTCATCGGTGATCTCGGTCTTGCCGAGCGGGAGGGGACGCATGGACTTGGCCAGTAGTTCGAGCACCTCGACCCGGACCGTAACCTCGCCCGTGCGGGTGCGGAACAACTCCCCTTCCACCCCGATCCAGTCGCCCAGATCGAGCAGGCCTTGAACCTCGCGCTCGAGTTCGCTCAGGTCGTTCCGGCGAAAATACACCTGGAGTCGTCCCGACCGGTCTCCGAGATGAGCGAAGGCACTCTTCCCCATGTCGCGAAGCGACTCGAGCCGGCCGGCGATTCGCACTCGGGTCCCCTCCTCACCGTCCTGGTATGCGGCGAGAGCGGAGCCGAGATCGTGGGTCGCATCAAAGGAGTAGGAGTAGGCCGGCACCCACAGGTCCCGAAGCTTCTCGAGCTTGGCAAACCGATCCCGTATCGGCTTCGGCCTTTCTGCCGCCGAGTACCACTCCCCGATGGGTAGACCGTCGCGCAGACCGGTGGAGTCCTTGGAGTTCACGTTCAGGCCGCCCCTTTCCTGCGAAGAAAGGCCTCGATGAACCGGTGAATGTCGCCGTCCAGGACCCCATCCGCATTGCCAACTTCCAGGTTCGTTCGGTGGTCCTTGACCATGGTGTAGGGCTGCAGCACGTAGGACCGGATCTGGTTGCCCCACGCAATGTCGGTCTTGGAGTCTTC
>JAMJQV010000023.1 GCA_023554435.1 Gemmatimonadota bacterium
CGGACGTCACCCTCCAGCAACCCACGTAAGTCGGCCTGTATTCGCTCCCGTTCTGGATCCATGCGGGTTGATGAGTTCTTGCGTATTGCCCGATGCGATTTCAATAATTCTCGCCGGTCTCCGCTCGAATGAGCCGGCATCCTACAACAACGAATCAAAATGACGGAGCGCGATTTTTCGCGCGTGTCGATTGAGTGGTTGGTGGCGGAGGGCCGCGACGCACCTCGGCCGCCACGCTGCGGCATCCGCCCGTTCAGCCACAGCCACAGCCACTCGCACCGAGCCAAATCGGGCTCGGTCATTCAGTCGTTACCCCGTTCCTCGCTCGGTGGACGGTCCGTCGACGGCTGCGAGGAGGCGGTCGACAGCGCCCGCTTCGTACCGCTCACGGGTGAAGAGGGATGGTGAGACCAGGAACGGGATTCTCCGGGAGAGAGCGATGACCGAACTCTTGATCGAATACGTTCAGCTCGGCGCCGAACTCGGCCGCACGTGGGGCCCGCTGATCGTGCTCGTGCTGATGGCCGTCGAGAGCTCGTTCATACCTTTCCCGTCGGAGGTGGTCATGATACCTGCCGGTTTCATGGCCGCGCGCGGAGAGTTCCTCCCGGCGGACCCGGTAGCGGGACTCGCCGTGGCCGTGGTAGCGGGGATCCTCGGCTCACTCATTGGAGCGTTCGTCAACTACGGGCTCTCGCTGAAGCTCGGGAGACCCTTCCTCTATCGCTATGGCCGCTACTTCTTCCTCTCCCCTGCGAGCCTGGAGCGGGCCGAGGAGTTGTTCAGGCGTCACGGTGAGATCACGACCTTCGTCTGCCGCCTTATCCCGGCGATCCGCCAGCTCATTTCCATCCCGGCGGGTCTCTCGCGAATGCGCTTCGGGCGGTTCGCGCTCTTCACGGGGCTCGGTGCCGGGATCTGGGTGATCATCCTCAGCCTCGTCGGGTTCGCGCTGGGGAAGGGGACGCGGGAAATGAGCTACGAGGAGCTGGTGCACGCCGGGGAGGCCATGATCCGTGCCAACCTCGGGTGGATCTTCGGGGGTCTCCTGCTCATCATCGTCGTGTACATCTGGGTTCACCGCCGGGTCATGCACGGGGCCTCGCATTGACTGACCCGCGACTCTGACCCTAGTTTTGCGAGCTTCGCCCCAGGTGGGGCGGGGGTTGCGGATGGCTTACGCATCGTCACGTTTCCGTAATCCGCGCGACCAATGGACGTAAGTTGATTTTTTACAACAACTTACGCGACGAACACACAATGCAGGCGTTGTCCATACAGAAAGGCGTCGTGGCAAGACATGGCTAAGCAAATGGCCCGCGAAAAGCGGTCGGGGCAACTCGATACCGAAGATCACGTTACCGAGCGGGTCCTCGAGGCCGCCGCGTGGGCAGAGAACCACCGTCGGGCGGTGATCGCCGGAGGGGTCGCCCTGGTACTCGTGGTCGCCGCTGCGTTCTACTACCAGGACTACCGGGGCAAGCTCGTCGAGAGGGCATCGGTGCGGCTCCAGGAAATCCAGATGTCGGCGCAGTCAGCGGACATGGAGACGATTCGATCGGAGCTGCGGATCTTCATCGATCAGTACGGCAGCACCCCCTATGCCAGCCAGGCCCGCGTGGCGCTGGGCGACCTGGAACTGCGCCGGGACAGTCTCGGCCTGGCGATCCAGGCGCTGCAGCCCGTCGCCGATCTGGGCGCGGACAATCCTCTCTCGTTCACGGCCATGAAGATGATCGCCGCCGCGTATGAACAGGGTGGAGAGACGGACCAGGCGATCCAGTGGTACGAGAGGGTCTCCTCGGAGGCCATGTTCGACTACCAGCGGCATCTGGGCATGGCGGAGCAGGCCCGACTCCACACGGCCGCCGGGCGCTATTCGGAGGCTGAATCCCTGTACGAGCAGCTCGTGGCGGATGCCGGAGAGGATCCGGCCGGGCAACAGGTGTATGGCGTCCGACTCGGGGAGGTGCGAGCCCTTGCTGAGTTCGGAGCCGCACCGCCCGCTGCGCTTCCGACCGTGTCGTTGGATTCTCCCGCTGCAGACGAGACCGAAGAGTCGAACCCGCCTGCAGCAGAGGACGCGGCCACGACGGAAGCAGTTCCGGACGGTGGTCAGTAGGCCATTCGTGGCAACAGGGGCTCGGGACCACGCCTGGTAGTTTCCCCGGGCCCCAATGGCGCATAAGATACGTTATGTAAACTAGGGATCTATCGGGAACCCTGCGGTTGTCCCCTGCTTTTGGCTTAGAGGCGCCCGAACAGCGAACGGAAGCGCAGGGCCCACACCCGCCACACCGCTTCCCGGACGATGGCCCCCGACATCTTGCTCACGCCTTCCGTGCGGTCAACGAACACGATCGGGACCTCGCCCACCCGGAACCCTTTCTTCCACGCGCGGAAGTCCATCTCGATCTGGAACGTGTAGCCGGTCGACCCCACTTTCGCGAAGTCGATCGCTTCCAGCACCTCGCGTCGGAAACACTTGAACCCTGCCGTGGCATCCGACAGAGGGAGCCCCGTCACGACACGGGCGTACTTGTTCGCGAACCAGGACAGCAGGAGTCGGCTCATCGGCCAATTGATGACGTTGACCCCGCTCACGTAGCGTGAGCCGATCACCAGGTCGAGGTCTCCCTCGACAGCCTGGAGCAACGCGGGAAGGTACTTCGGATCGTGCGAGTGATCAGAGTCCATCTCCAGCAGGTACTCGTAGCCTCGCTCCAGCCCCCAGCCGAAGCCTCTCAGATACGCGCTGCCGAGCCCCTGCTTGCCCTCCCGATGTATCACGTGTATGCGCGGGTTCTCCGACGCCATCCGGTCGGCGACTTCACCCGTACCGTCCGGCGACGCGTCGTCCACCACCAGCACGTCGATCCGCGGGTCCTGGTCCAATACCACGGGGACGATCGAGGCCAGATTGCCGGCCTCGTTGTATGTCGGCATGACGACGAGCGCCCTGCCCCGTCCGATCGGCTCCGTTCCCGGAACGTTCGGATTCTCGCTCAAGCCACTCTCTCCTCTTCCTCAACCGTTCTCGGCCAGGCCAACACCAGTGCCAGCGCGGCGAGCTCGGTCACTACCATCCATATCCGGGCCATGATCGCGACGGCCGCCGCGACACCGACCGCCAGCCCAACCAGGTCCGCGAGCAAGACCGTCATGGCGCCCTCGCGCACTACCAGGCCGCCCGGGGCCACGAGCACAAGGTAGCCGACCACATAGCTGGCCGCGAAGATACCGGTAACTACGGGCAGCTGGTCGACATCAACCGCGACACCGACGCCGCGCAGCAACAGATAGAGGCCGAGTCCATACAGGCTCCAGGCCAGCAGCAGCCCCATCGCGGCCCGCAGGATGTCTCCCGCATCCAGTTCGACCGTCAAATCGTCCTCGCCGAGCCAGCGGCCGAGTCGACTCGCCGCCCAGCGAATCACACGAGGATGCAATCCCAGCAGGAGAAGCACCCCCAGGGTGAGCACGACGGGCAACCAGTTCCCCTCTGCCCCGGCCCACGCAACGCCTATCGTGGAGGCGGCAACCGCGCCCCCGGTGACCAGCGTGACGATCTGGAACGCCGCCGCGGAGACCAGAGCCGCCGCTCCCGAGTCGCCGCGGTCCTTCATGTAGGCGGCCAGACCGCCCAGCTGCCAGACCTTGCCCGGGATGTACCGTCCGAAGTTGGTGACCACCCACACTCTGACGGCCGCCGCCCGTCCAACGTTGCCCCCGGTTCGCCGAAAGATGCGGGCCCAGACACTGCCCATGAGCAGGAGATCGGCCACGCCAACGACGACCGCCAGCGCCAGCAGCCAGGGCTGAAAGGACCAGTCGAACGCGCGCGTCGCGGCCATGACTTCGTCCAGCGAGGTCCACTGTCCCCTGAGCAGCATCGCCACGAACAACAGCGCGACCGCAAGGAACAGGATGGTCACTGCGCGACGGGGTCCACGACCTGTGGTCACGATGCCTCCCGCTCCTCACGAGACCCGCCGGCCGTCGCGGTCCGCCATCTCAGGAGCCCGACCAGGAGCCAGACGAGGGCTCCGGCCGCCGCGATCCCGGACACCATGAACCCGATTCGAAACTCGGCCGCGGAATATCGAAACGTGACCTCGTGACTTCCCGCGGGCACCACGACGCCCCGGAACGCGGTGTTGGTCCGCAGTATCTCTGCAGGCTCTCCGGAGATCTCGGCCTGCCATGCCGGATAATAGACTTCACTGAGGAACAGGAGCCCGGCCTCGCTGGCCTCCACCTGCAGGACCAGTTCGTTGGGTTCGTATCGGGTGATGGTCGCAATCCCCGAGCCCGCAGCGGGAGCCACGTCACCCTCGACGATGGCGAGCTCCATCGGGTCTGCCTCGAGGATCCGGCGCAGAGCCTCCGCCGTGTCCGCGATGGCCTCGACGCGCCTGGGGAAGAAGGCGTGCGGAACGTCGCTCAGCACACGATACGCCGCCCCTCTCGACCCCGAGGCTTCCATGGCCAGGATTTCGGACGAGATTCCGGGGCCGGCCACGATGAAGCCCACATCGAGCAGCCCGAGGGCCGCCATGGTCCCCACGTTCTGCATGCCGAGGCCCCCCGTGAACCGCTCGTACCACTCGAGTCGGAACTTCTGGATGCCGGTAACCGTGGGAATTCCGTGGACGCTGAGTTCGCTGGGACCGTAGCCCCCCATGCCCGCCGGCGGGAAGGCCCTTTCGGCCAGGGCGAGTTCCGAGCGCAGGTGCTCGATCACCGTATCGGCGGGAAACACGGTTTCCGGATCCACCGTCCGGAAGTAGCGGTCGTTCACGCGCCAGCCATCCGCGACCATGAGGAGGAGGAGGAGAGCCAGCACCCACTCCGGGGCCCGACGCACTCCCACGGCCCAGGCCGAGCCCACACCGCCTCCGACGCCCAGCAGGAGCAGCCAGCCATTCATCCGGAGCGCCCCCGCCGGATCCACGGCAGCCGTTCGAGTCCATCCCACCGGATACCACGCCGTTCGCACCCACCGCAGCAGGCCGTCGGGTGAGATGGCGGCGGCAAGACCAAGAAGGAGCAGCGGCGCGGCCAGCCCGAAGACCCAGACCCAAGGGATAGCGCCGCCTCCCCTGCGAGCCTCGAGCACCCTCTGCCACCCCAGGCCGGCCAGCAGTGCGATCATGAGGCTCGCCGGACCCAGCATCATCGATGGAGCCCGGAACTGCTTGACGAACGGAATGACCGAATACGCGATTCGGTGCAGCGGAGTGGCCGCGCCGAGCGCGAAGAGGATGCAGGTAAGCGCGGTAATCGCGATGAACGTCACCCGGCGATCGCTGCGGATCGCCGTCAGGGCGACGAGGGCCAGAGCCACCGGAACGGCGCCCAGATACTCGGTGTGCAGCTTGAACGGATTGCTCCCCCAATACGTGCCCAGCGATCCGATCAGGTCCGGAAGGAAGAGGGCCGAGACCTCCTGGGGGGGAAGCGCCCACGACGATGCGAAGGCGTAGCCCGACTCCCCTGCCCCACCTCGTACGGCCACATCCAGGATCTGGACGGTGGGCAGGAGCTGAGCCAGGCCGACCAGACCCGCCACCGCGAACCCCAGCGCCCACATGCCGACCAGGGGAAGCGCCGTCCGCGCGCCCTCGGTCCGGGCGCGCTGCCCGATCCTCATCGCAGCGTAGAGCGTGAGAGCGAGCGAGGAGTAGTACATGAGCTGGATGTGGGGCGTAAAGATCTGCAGCGCGATCACGAGGCCCAGGGCGACGAACCACTCGATGCGACTCGACGCGAGTCCTCGCTCGAGGCACATGAACGCGAGCGGAATCAGGGCCATCGCGAACATGCGGCCGTCGTGTCCCCCGTACAGGGTCGACACGACGAAACCCGTAAGCATGAACGCCAATCCGGCTACCGCAGACGGGACGCGCTCCAGTCGAATCGATCGAGCTGCCATATAGGCGAAGACACCCGAAAGGAACGTGTGCAATACGAATGTCCAGCCGATGGCCCGATGAAGAGGCATGATCAGGTACAGGAGGCTCGTCGGATAGAATACCGGGCCGGGCAGGATCGCCAGGTAGGGCTGTCCACCGTACACGAACGGATTCCAGAGCGGGAACCCCCGGCCGGACTTGATTTCGTCCACTCCGAACGAGCGCAGCTGGTAGCCCTCGTTGATCATGTCGTCGCCGTACAGCATGGCGCCGCCGTCGAAGACGAACCCGCGGTAGAAGACGAGGGTCAGCAGCCCGGCGACAGCGGCCGCGATCCATACGAAGTGCCGTGTGGTCCACCGGCGGTCGTCAGTCATTCGCCGTTCTCCGGGGAATCGGACGGACGTGCGGGCCGCTCGAGGAAGAAGAACCACTGCGGCGACCCGGTTCTGAGCAGACTTCTGCGCACCCCGTCGGGCGCACGGCGAACGACGTCCCACACGGCGCCCCAGCGCTCACCCCAGGCAGTGCGGATCAGGTCGTCGATGGCACGTTCGGTCACGTCGTGGAGGATGAAACCCGCAGATCGCATGAGCCTCGTCAAGGGTCGATAGGTGAGGAACCGGATGTCTTCGTAGGACCGCCCCCGGCGCGTGACTCGAAGGTAGGTCCCAGCTGACCCCTTCGGTAGCCAGCTGAGAAACGGAAGCCGGTAGTGGGGTTCCACGATCGCGAGCCGGCTGCCCGCCGTCACGTAGGCCCGTCCCCCGGGCCTCAGTACGCGATACGTCTCCCGAAACAGCTCGCCCGCATCCGGAACGTGCTCGTACAGGTGGTTCAACATCACGAAGTCGAGGCTCTCGGAGGCAAACGGGATGCGGAGAACATCCCCTCTGACCATGCGTTCCTTCTCGACAATGAACTCGCTGTCTATCTCAAGTCCATATATCGGATTACCTGTTTCTATCTCAAGCGCTTTGCGAATGATACCGGTCCCCGCGCCGAGGTCTGCCGCGCGGGCCGAGCCCGTGAGGTAGGGCGCACACAGATGCGCGATGACACGGGCTTTTCGGAGGCGGCCCGCCCGATAGCCTTCCGTGGCCGTGAACGTCTCGTATCGATCAGTCCCGGCGCTCACGGCGTGCCTCCACCGCGGACGCGTACACGGCGCCCGTTTCCTCCAGAATCCGATCCCACGAGAAACGTGCCTCGGCTCGTCGCTTGCCCTGAGCCGCCACACGGCGGGCGTCGTCCGGGTCGGAGATCACCTGGAGAATTCGACGCGCGAGAACCTCTGAATCTCCCGGGTCCGAGAGCCACCCTGTCTCCCCGTCGATCACGATGTCGGGGATACCCCCAGCCCGAGAGGCGACGACCGGCCGCTCGTACGCCATTGCCTCCAGCAACACCACACCGAGGCCCTCGGTGTCGCCCCTCGAGTCCACCACCGCCGGAAGCACGAAGATGTCCGCGCCCGCGTATTCCTGCGCCAGTCGCTCCGCCGTCACGAAACCGCGAAGATGGACGTGATCCGAAACACCTTCCAGCGCGGCCGTCCGACGCACGCTGTCCTCCCGGTTCCCGGACCCCACGATCACCAGTTCGGCGTCCCGCGCGTGACGGAGCCTGGCAAGGGCCCGAACCAGTACTTCGACCCCCTTCCTCTCCACGAGACGGCCGACGAACAGAAGCCGGACCGGGTCATCAGGGATGGAGAGAGCGGGACGGATTCGGTCCGGGGACACATCGGGAATCACGGCCGCGTAGGGAACGACCGCCACGGGACGATCGTGGAGGCCGCGCACGGCAGTCGCCGTCGAGGTGGAGATCGCGGTGACCGCATCGGCAGACCGGATGCTCCACTCGAGGAACGGACGCAGCCACGGGAGCCGCCGATCGACCCAGTTCACCTCCACGCTGTAGAAGCTGCAGACCATGGCCGTCCGTCCACCCGAGGCCCGGCGCATGGAGGCCCCGAACAGGGCATGCGGCATGGGCCAATGAACGTGCACCAGGTCCGGAGC
>JAMJQV010000213.1 GCA_023554435.1 Gemmatimonadota bacterium
AACGAGCTCGGAGGTATCTAGTGAAGCGGGTGGCCGTGCGGAACATCTCCCGGGCGGACATCGACCTCGGGAGCCACGTCGTGCTCGCGAATACTATGTGGACGCGCCTCAAGGGCTTGCTGGGGGCTCCTTCGCTCCAGCCAGGTGAAGGGATGCTGCTCGATCCCTGTAAGGCCGTACACATGTACGGGATGAGGCAGCCGCTGGACGTAGCCTTCCTGGGCCGAGAAGGACAGATCATCGCGCTCTATCATGACCTTCGGCCCGGCCAGCGATCCAGGTATCACGGTAAGGCCAGACAGGCCCTTGAATTACCCGTCGGCACTCTGAGCGACACAGGCACGTGCGTCGGGGACCTACTCCACGTCCAACTGGTATCGGACGACAGGCAATCGAGCGACGGAGAACACGATGACCGATAGCATGCTGCAGGATTCACCTACCGCTCCAGAGCCCCGGTTGCAGCCGATTCCGCCGGTTCCGGTTACCACGGAAGACACGGGGCTCAGCCCCGGCCTGATCGCGGACCTTATCATGAAGGCGCTCTACAACCTGGGAGCGCGTTCGGGAGACGAACTGCGGGCGTTCGTGCGCCTGCCGTTCGCCATCCTCGACGAGCAGTTGGTCGATCTGCAGAAACGCCGCCTCGTCGAGGTGCGCGAGGGCGGACAGAGCCGGGTGACGTACTCGTTCGATCTGACCAGCGAGGGCCGGAATAGAGCTCGTGAATCCATGGACACGAACGGCTACGTCGGCCCTGCCCCGGTTCCCCTCAGCCAATACGGCGAGTGGGTTCAGAACCAGTCGGTCAGGGACGTAGTCGTCACCGAAGAGACAATCCGCCAGGGTTTCTCGCACCTGGTGTTCGAAGACTCGTTCCTCGACCAGCTGGGCCCGGCGATCAACTCGGGGCTTTCCCTGTTCCTCTACGGACACGCGGGTAACGGTAAGACCACGATCGCCGAGGCGATCTCGGGTATGCTCGGGGGACACGTCTACATCCCGTGGGCCCTCGAGGTGGAGGGACAGATCATCGTCCTCTACGACCCCGTGTATCATAACCTGGTGACGGCGGATGGGGGCGACCAGGATGACCCTCTGGCAGCCAGCGCGCTCTTCCTGGAGGGCCAGCCGCATGACGATCGGTATGCCGTCATTCGGCGTCCGGTGGTGTTCGTCGGTGGCGAGCTCACCCTCGAGTTCCTGGAATTGCAGTACGATCCGCAGACGCGGGTCTACCAGGCCCCGCCTCACGTCAAGGCCAGCGGCGGCGTGTTCATCATCGATGACTTCGGCCGGCAGCTGGTACGTCCGCGTGACCTGCTGAACCGGTGGATGGTTCCTCTCGAGAAGCGGATCGACTTTCTGGCCCTCCGGAACGGATACAAATTCCCCGTTCCTTTCGACTGCCTGGTGATCTTCTCGACGAACCTCAATCCGCTGGAGCTGGTGGACGAAGCATTCCTGAGACGAATCCGATACAAGATCATGGTCGAGAGCCCGAATCGGGGGCAGTACGAGGAGATATTCCGGCGCTGTTGCGACTCGAACGGCATCCTGTACGAGTCAACGCGCGTGGACCACGTATACAAGGCATTTTACGAGCGACTCCGGATGGCCCCCAGGGGCTGCCACCCGAGAGACATCGTCGACACGGTCTGCAATATCGCCAAGTACGAGAACACGCAGCCGTCCCTGTCCATCGAGCTTCTCGATCGCGCGTGCCGTTCCTATTTCCTCGACGTTCCGGGGGCGGGCTCCGTCGTCGGACAGTATTCGCTGGGCGACGAAGACTGAGCGTGGAGCGGCGATCCGACCGGGTCATTCGGTGGCTCCTCCCAAGCCTGGGCGGGCTGCTGATTCTGCTGGCGTACGCGTTTACCCTCTTCTTGCGAAAGGGTGGCCTGTTCGCCGGCGACGGTGATCCCGGCCGACACATTCGGGTCGGCAGCTTCATCATCGAGAACAGGGCCATTCCCCGCGTAGACGTGTTTTCTCACACGATGCAGGGGCGGGAGTTCATCCCCTTCGAATGGCTCTCCGAGGTGCTGTTCTCGGCTGCTGACAGTCTCGCGGGGCTGGCGGGCGTCGCCATACTGACGGGACTCCTGTTTGCCACCGCGGTGGGGTTGACCTACCAGGCGATCCGAAGGTTCGGTGTTCCGGCGCCCGTGGCGTGCGCTTTCGGCGTCCTGGCCTTTCTGCTTCAGGCCGTGCACCTGCACCCCCGACCCCACATGTTCACGACGGCGCTGGTCGCGCTGTTCAGTCTGCTCCTCCTGGAGGTCCGCCGGGGCGGGTCGAGGAGGTTGCTCCTGACCCTTCCGGTCCTGATGGTCGCGTGGGTGAACCTGCACGGGGGCTTCCTCGTCGGCTTCATACTCGTCGGGATCTTCGCAGGGGATGCACTGGTGCGCTGGATGCAGACGCGAACTTCGAGCGACGCCCGTGAACTGACCTTATGGCTGATCGGGACTCTGGGGCTGTGTCTCCTGGCCTCCCTTCTCAATCCGGCGGGTTGGGCCCTGTGGCCTCACACTACGGGCTACCTGGGCGAGACCTACCTCGTCGATTTTACCCAGGAGTACAAGTCCCCGGACTTCCACGATACGCTCATCAAGTCCTTTCTGGCGGCCTTGACCCTGGGCACGATCGTGCTCGCGCAGCTCCGAACACGGGTCGACCTGCTCGGTCTGTTTCTGTGGGTTCTGTTCGCGGCGTTCGCGCTTCACTCAGCCAGGAACATTCCCCTGTTCGGCGTGGTTTGCATGCCGTGGCTCGCGGCATGGACGTCCGAGCTATTGAGTCGAGAAGATGACGCGGACTCGATCGGGGCGAAGTTCTGGAACTGGTCTTGGGGGATTCAGAGAGTGGAATCGACCCTTCCGGGCTGGCCGGTTGTCGTCATTGGACTGGCGCTGCTCACGGTCGGGGCCGTGCGGGAGGGGAGGAGCGGAGCCTACGCCTTCGCGCAGGACGTATTCCCTGTCGAGGCCGTGGATCACCTGCAGGAATCCGGTTTCGTTCCGCCGGGGCCGGTGTACAACGAGTTCATCTGGGGTGGCTATCTTCTGTACGCGTGGCCGGAAGTACCTGTCTTCATCGATGGTCAGACAGACTTCTATGGCGAGGAACTGACCCGGGAGTATCGCGATATCCGGTTTCTCCAGCCCGGATGGAGAGAGTCCCTCGCCAGCCGGGGAGTGGAATGGGTACTCGTCCCGCCTGACTCGCCGCTGGCGGCCGCCCTGACGCTGCTCGAGGATTGGGCACTTCACTACAGCGATGAAACCGCTGCCGTCTTCGTATCCGTCGAGCCCGGCACCTCGTGACGCGCCTGCACGCCGGGATCGTCGGCGTCTGGCTTGCCGCCGTGCCGCCAGCGTCGCTGCCCGCCCAGCAGGTCGCCGAATCCAACCTCCCGACCATAGCGCGTGTCCATTACGAGGGCGGAGGGGACTGGTACGCCAACCCCTCCAGTCTTCCGAACCTCCTCGACGAAATCGCTGAGCGATCTGCGATCCGTACGGCCAACCGGCCTGTCGAAGTCCGGCTGACCGATCCCGACCTTCCTGACTACCCGTACCTCTATTTGACCGGACACGGGAATATCAGTCTCTCGGATCGCGAGGTCGAGGCACTTCGCAGGCACCTGCGAGGCGGCGGGTTTCTCCACGCGGACGACAACTATGGGCTGGACAGCTCGTTTCGACGTGAGATCGCCCGGGTGTTCCCGGACGAGTCACTCACGGACGTACCGCTCGACCACCCCGTATATCGCATACGGTACTCGTTCCCCGACGGCCTACCCAAGATCCACGAGCACGACGGGCTGCCCGCGCAGGGCCTTGGCATCTTCCTGGATGGCCGACTCGCAGTGTTCTACAGCTACCAGAGTGATCTGGGGGACGGGTGGGAAGACGTAACCGTGCATCGCGACCCGCCTGAAGTTCGGGAGCAGGCCATCCGCATGGGCGTCAACCTCTTTCTCTACGCCCTGTCGGCCGGCCCTTCACGCTGATCCTACTCCCGGACGCGAGCCAGGCGCAGGGCGTTGGCCGTGACGGCCAGAGAAGCTCCCATGTCTCCGATCAGGACGGCCACGATCAGCGACACCCACCCCAGTGGCACGCCGATCGCGAGGACGATCTTCACAACGAGGGCTGCCACGATGTTCTCGCGAATGACCCGTTTGCTCCGCTTCGCGAGCAGGTACAGGTAAGGCAGCCGGGCCAGGTCGTCGCCCATGACGGCGATATCGGCCGTCTCCAGCGCCGCGTCAGACGCCGCCGCACCCATGGCGATTCCAACCGAAGCCGCGGCGAGCGCGGGCGCATCGTTCACACCATCGCCCACCATCGCTACATGACCGGTCTCGGCTTCCAGGTCTTCGATCGCTTCCACCTTGGCCGCCGGCTCCAGGCGAGACCATACGTCATCCGCCCCCGCTTCCCGGCCGGCCTCCTCAGCCGCCTGTTTCAGATCGCCGCTGAGAACGACGACTCTCTCGATCCCAAGTTTGCGCAGTTCCGAGATTGCACGGGGAACGGCCGGCCGAAGCGGATCCGTGAGGGCCAGCACCGCGATCACCGTCCGCGGCCCGTCGTCCGGGACTCTCACAACCACCACAGGCGTCTTGCCCTCCGCGGCCAGGGCCTCCAGTTCTCCAACCGGATCGGACACGTCCGATAGGCCCGGTCTACCGACGACGTGCACGACCCCGTCCACGCGAGCTCGCGCTCCACGTCCTGGAAACGACTCGAATTCGGTGACCCCGAGGTCAGCGCCGGCTCCCGCGGCTGCCCGCACGATGGCCCTGCCGATCGGGTGCTCCGAGCGCCCCTCGACCGCAGCCGCGATGGCGAGGACCTGTTGCCGATCCAGGTCCGCCAGAGGTACCACGTCGGTGACCTCCGCCCGCCCATGCGTCAGCGTTCCCGTCTTGTCAAACGCCATCACCCGAACGTCGGCCATTCGCTCGAGACTCACCCCCCCCTTGATGAGTACCCCCTGCCGGGCCGCGCTGGTGATGGCACTCACTACCGACACGGGAGTCGAGATGACCAGGGCGCAGGGACATGCGATTACCAGGAGGGTCAAGCCCCGAAGCAGCCAGGTTGAAAAGGGCTGGCCGAAGAGCACCACGGGGACGACCACGACCAGGACGGCCCCCAGGGTCACGGCGGGGGTGTAGTAACGTGCGAAACGCTCCACGAATCGTTCACTGGGCGACCGTCGACGCTCCGCATCCTCGATCAGGCGGATCATCCGGGCCAGCGTCGTGTCTCCTGCGTCGCGCTCACTCCGCACGACGAGAAAGCCCTCGTGGACGATCGATCCGGCGTACACGTGATCGCCGGTTCCCTTTTCCGCCGGCATCGCCTCTCCGGTGATCGGCGCCTCGTTCACAGCGGACTGACCCTCCACCACTTCACCGTCAACCGGGATCCGCTCTCCCGGGCGCACCACCACAAGATCTCCCGCGACAACGTCGGCGGCCCGCAGCGATATCTCCCGGGCACCCCGGCGCACTCTCGCCACCTCAGGCGACAGCTCCATGAGCGAGCGCACCGAGGCCTCGGCCCTCTCCGACGCGAATCCCTCCAGCAATTCCGCGATCGAAAAGAGGAACGCGATCGCCGCCGCCTCCATGTACTCGCCGATGGTGGCGGCGCCGATCACGGCCAGGAGCATGAGAACGTGCATATCCAGCACACGTCCCCTCAGTGCCCCTATGGCGCGGGGAAGGAAGTTGGAGGCCCCCACGATGGCCGCACCCACGAACAGGAGGTCTTCCCCGCCCGGCCACGCCGGCCCACCGTGCGAGTCGACGATCGTACCATGCAGGACCAGTCGTGAAACCAGCCCGGCGAAGAAGAGGGCCCCGGCGAGGTACGTCCGATACGCGCGACGACTGGACCAGACCCGGATCCCGCTTTCCTCTCCAGCGCTCGGGACGAGAACGGTGTAACCGAGGTCCCCTATATCGCGCCGGATCGACTCGGAGTCGATCACGTCCGGATCGTAGTCGACCTCGAGGCGGCGAGACACGGGACTGCCCTCTACCGCCACGACTCCTGTGCGCTTGACCATTCCTCGACGAATCGTGTCGAGGCAGCTCGCGCAGTCCATGTCCTCGACCCTGAATTCAACCCGCTCCAATGTCGAGGCGCGGCTGCCGGAAGGAGGGGCCGATCCCGCGCTCGCCGCAGGGGGGGCGCAGTCTCCGCTGCCGTCACACGAGGTGGGAGAATTAGTCATGGGCCGACATTATCGACGGTCGGTCGCGTGGACCAGAATGTGTCCAACGTGAGCATCCCGGTCGGCTCACGACCTCGGAGATCAGGCGCTGAAGACGCCGTAGAGGAGGAACATCGCCATCATGACGGCGACCGCCACGATCAACGGCCCAACGAACAATACACGATACAGTTTCGAATCGAACTTCAAGTGCATGAAGAAACCCACCACCATCGTGAACTTGGCCGCGGACAGTACGAGGAGGATGGGCACGAGCACGGGCTTGAGAGCATCGAGATAGAACACCCCGACCTCGACAGCCGTGATCACTCCAAGGATCGCGGCGACGAGTATGTACGTCCGGTTGCTCGGATGTGCGTGCGCTGCGTGCCGGTGGGTCTGCGTCATTCCGTGCCTGCTCCTTCTCAGACCAGTAGATAAATGAGTGTGAACAGAACGATCCAGACCACGTCGACGAAGTGCCAGTACAGACCGGCGATCTCGACGGTTTCCGCGTTCGCCTGGGTCAGCCGCCCTCGCTGCGCCATGAAGACCAGGCTCAGGAGCCAGATCACACCCACCGCAACGTGCGCACCGTGGGTCCCCGTCAGCAGGAAGAAGCTGCCGCCGAAAAGGTTCGTCTTGAGGGTCAGCCCCTCATGTACGAAATGCGAGAACTCGTAGACCTGGCCGCCCAGGAAGACCAGCCCCAGCAGGGCGGTCATGAACAGCCAGATCTTGCCCCACTTCATGTCTCCCCTCTGTACGGCCGACAGGGCGAGTACCATCATCAGGCTGCTCATGAGAAGCACGAACGTCGTGACCGTGATGAACGGGATGTTCAGCAGCTCCTCGGGATACGGCCCAACCAGGCTCTTTCCACGGTACACCATGTACACGATGATGAGCGAGCCGAAGAGCATGCATTCGGAACCGATGAAGGCCCACATCAGGATCTTCCGGTTCGGCTGTCCCGTCGCCGAGTGCATTTCCATCGCCGCCGCGTCCGTCTGACTCACGCAGTCTCCTCGT